>NZ_JBFAMU010000014.1:0-28251 GCF_040656655.1 Micromonospora sp. NPDC049799 | reverse complement strand
GGCGAGCGCGGCGGCCAGCGCGGCGCGGCCGGCTCGCCACCGGGCCAGCAGGTCGGGGGGCGGGGACAGGAACTCCTCCGCACCGTCGTCGACCAGCCGGCCCGGGTCGGGCGCGGAGGTCACCGAGGCGAAGAACGCCTCCACGTCGGTGGCGGCCAGCAGCGCCACGTGATCGGTCCAGGCGAGGTGTGCGATCTGGTGCCCGACCGTCCACCTGGGAGCCGGCGTGGGGCGCGCCCAGTCCTCCGGTGGTCTGCCGGCGACCAGGGCGTCCAGGTCCTCGGACTCGTCGGTCAGGTCCGTGAGCAGGTCCTTCAGGTCGACCATGGTGCCTCCGGGGGGTGCGGGCGGCCGGTCAGCGTTGGTGGGGCGCGAGGTTCTCGGGGGTGCGGTTCTCGGGGGTGAGCACGGTGGCGAGCTGGCGCTTCCAGGTGTGCAGCAGCGCGGCACGGCGGGACGAGTCGTCGCTCAGCAGGTTGGCCACGCCGAGCCCGCGCAGCAGGTCGAGGGTCGCCTGGACCGCCTCCCGTACGCCCGGACGGCGTTCGTCCACGCCGAGCAGGCCGACGGTCAGCCGGTGCATCTCGCGCCCGACCCGGGCCTCCAGCGGCACCAGGGCCTCGCGCAGCTCCCGGTCGGTGCGGGCGGCCACCCACAGCTCCAGGGCGGCGACGAAGAGCGGCCCGGTGAAGGCCGCACCGAGCAGGTCGATCACCCGGTCCAGCCGCTGCGGCCCCGCCGGCAGGGCCAACGCCTCGGTGCGCAGCTCCTCGGCCCGCCGCTCGGCCAGGTGCGCGACCGCGGCGGTCACCAGCGCGGCCTTGGTGGGGTAGTGGTGCAGTTGGGCGCCCCGGGAGACGCCTGCCCGGGCCGCGACCACGGTCGTCGTCGTGCCCGACCAGCCGTGCTCCACCAGGCACTCGACGGTCGCCTCCAGCAGCCGGGCCTGGGTGGCGCGGCTGCGCTCCTGTTGAGGGACGCGGGTCGATGCGGTGGGCACGGGGACAGCGTGCCGCGGCGCAAACAAACAGTCAAGACTGATTTTTTTTGTTCCGGCCGCGCTCCCACCGATCCTCGTGTCACTCACGACACTCGCACCCCGGAGCGAACGACTTCCGACGATTACCAGCGCCGTCACCCGCCCGCCGCTCATGATGCTGCTATATGCCCTGCTCCCGCTGCGGAAGCCGACGACAACGCAAACCGGCAGTTCCTCGGGACCGATCGCTCCGTACCGGACGACCACGCGGATATCCGCGACGCATACCGGCGACATCAGCGACATCGTTCGTAAACCGTGCGTATGTGGCTTCTCGTGAGAAGCATCCGCCGTCCGGCACGTCACCAGTGCGCCGGTCCCACGGTGAAATGTCGAAAGGATCTCCTGTGACCGCTCGCAAGGTGTTCCACTCGGTCTTCGCCCTGGCGCTCGCCCTCAACCTGGCCCTGGTGGCCGGGCCCGCGGGAGCGCGCGCGCCGGCCGTGCCCGCCGACGTGTGCGCGAACCCCGCCGGACGGGAGGCGGACGCGACCGGGGGCGCGTTCATGGTGGCGGCCGCTCACCCACTCGCCGCGCAGGCCGGTTGCCGCCTCATCGCCAAGGGTGGACGGGCGGCGGACGCCGCGGTGGCCGTCCAGGCCGTCCTGGCCGTGGTCGAGCCGCACGCCTCCGGGCTCGCCGGGGGCACCCTCATCAACTACTGGAACGCGGACGAGCGCGACGTCCGGTTCTTCGACGGCATGTCCCGGGCACCCGCCAACGTGACGGAGAACCTGAGGACACCGACGGAGGAGGAGCGTCGGGCGTTGCGGACCGACCGCTTCCCCACCGCGGCGTCCGCGACCGGGCGGTCGTTCGGGGTTCCGGGCACGCTCCGGGTACTGGGGGACGTGCACGCGGAGTACGGAGAACTTCCGTGGGACGAACTCTTCGACGACGCCATCCGGCTGGCCGCGGAGGGTTTTCCGATGTCCGCGAACCTGAACAGTGGTTTCGAGGAGCGCTTCAACGGCCGGAAACGGTGCAACTATCCCCAACTGCGCCCCCGGTACTGCGACGGTGACGAGCCGAAACCGGTGGGGACGACGATCCGTAATCCGGAGATCGCCGAGGTCCTGCGCGAGGTCCGGGACGGGGGCGCCACCGCCTTCTACGACCCGAACGGCACCATCGCCCCGGCGATCGTGAAGCATGTGACCGGGGACGAGATCAAGCTCAAGGGCAACACGGCGGGTCCCGTCGTGATCCCCAGTCTGATGACCGTGGAGGACTTCGCCGAGTACACGCCGGTGGAGCGGACCGAGGTGTGCCGCGATGCGTTCGGTGCGTCGGTCTGCACCTCACCGCCCGCGGCGTTCGGGGGAATCGCGGTGCTGCAACAGCTCGCGTTGCTCGAACGCGGTCAGGTGGGCAGGACGAAGCCCGGTTCGCCGGATCGTATCCACCTGTCGATCGACGCCAGCCGGCTCTCCAACCTCGATCGCCGGGCCTACGTCGGTGACCCCGAGTTCAACGGGGTGCCTGTGGAGGGACTGCTCGAGCCTCGCTATCTCGACTCGCGGTTCGCCCTCATCTCCCCGGATCGCGCGGTCGACCCAGTGGAACCCGGGGATCCGCCGGGGATACCGCCGACGGCGCCTGAGGTCGGTGACCAACCGCCCACCACGGACGTCGGCGATCCGACGAGCAACGTCAGCATCGTCGACGCCAAGGGCGACGCGATCTCCATGACGACGACCAACAACAGCCACTTCGGGTCGCACCTGGAGGCGCGCGGGATCATCCTGAACAACGCGCTGAACAACTTCACCGACACCTCGTCCGTCTCACCCGGCAAGCCGGTGAACGTGATGCAACCGAAGAAGCGCCCCACCGCTTCGATGGCCCCGACGCTCGTCCTCGACGACAAGGGGCGGGAACTCCGTCTCGTGGTGGGCGCCGCCGGTGGTTCGCACATTCCCGACTACGTGGCGCAGACCCTGGTCGGGGTGCTCGTCGACGGACAGACTCCTGCGGAGGCCATCGATCAGGGGCACTACAGCGGGCAGGACCTCACCCGCGACTGCGACGGAGTCAGGGGGGCTCCGTCGGAGATCGAAGCCGACAGACGGGTCGCTCTGCGGATCACCACCCTCGTGGAGCGTGAGCATCCCTGTCCCCGGGTGATCGCGTTGGACAGCGGCCTCACCGCCATTCAGGTACGCGGAGACCAACTGCTCGGCGCGGCGGACCAACGGCGCGACGGGGCCGCGGTCGGCGGTTGACCCGTTCCAGGACCCCGCGTTTCCGAACGGTACGGATTCACCTGGGTGGGGTGAGCCCTCCTCACCCCACCGCATCCCATGATCGAGACGGCGTTGGTTCCGAGATCGCGTCAGGGAGGAATTCGCCATGAGCAGCACGGGCGGAGATGATCAGTCCGCGCCGGACCGGCGGACTGACCAGGACAGGCATCGCGGCCGAGCCTCGGCCCCGACACCTGACGCCAACGCGCTGCCGCAGGAGCAGATGTTCGCGTGGCGGAGACGAGCACTCGACCAACAGTTGCCCGCCGCCGGGTTTCCCGCCGGCTCCGCCAGGCCGTCCCTGCTCTACCTGTGGGCGACCATGGTCCTGTCCGCGGGGATCGTCCTGGGGTTCGCGATTCACAGCCAACGCGCGGTGCCCCCGGCGGTGATCGACTCGCAGCGCGACAACGTGTCGAAGGTGGCCGCCAGCACCCGGCTGACCATCCAGCACTCCATCGACGAACTCGACCAACGGATCGCGGCGAGGAACCCGGCCACGCCCGACCCGGAGCTGCTCAAGCAGGTGGTGGGTGACGGATCGACCTGGAACGGGGCCGCGATCGTCGAGACGGCGTCCCGCCGCCCGCTGGCGACCCACGGTCCCGGGCTGCCGCTCGAACTCCTCCCGCCGGTGTTGCCGGCCAGCGGCACCTTCCCGGTCACCACCGCCGACGGTCCCGCGCTGGTGCGCGGCCTCGCGCTGGACGGCTCCCGGACCCTGCTCGCGGTCCAACCACTCGACGTGGACGAGTTGCGGCTCAACCCCAGCGCCCGGCAGGGCGTCTTCGTGCTCACGCCGGACGGCAAGAGCACCCTGATGCAGGGCGTCAGCGCCGTCGACCAGGTCCACCTGCCGGTGGTCTTCCGTGGTCTGGCGGGTTCGACGTCCAGCGAGGGCCGCCCGGTCCGGGTGGCCGAATGGCCGGACAAGCAACTGGTGGTGTCCTCCGCTCCCGTCGGCGAGACCGGCGCGACGCTGGCGACGATGATCGTGGCCGACGAGATGAGCGGCACTTCGCTCCCGCGCGGGGTGCTCATCGGCGTGACGCTGCTGCTCATGGCCGTACCGAGCTTTCTCCTGATGCGGCTGGCCCTGGTCGTCCCCGTACGGTCGCTGCTCGCCCAGGCGAAGGACATAGCGTGCGGATCCGTGCCCGACCGGCGGAGGCCGCTGCTGGTGGCCGAGGCCCACCGCATCGCGCGGGCGCTCGGTCCTCCGCCGGGCGATCCGTCCGGGGAAGGCACCGGGCGACGGGCGTGGCGCTGGCGGCCGACGGTGACCCAGGGCCTCGCCCTGGCCACCGTGGTGGCGCTCCTCTGGCCGGCGGCTGCGGCGGCGGCCACGCTGCGTGAACCGGAGCCGTCACTGCCCCAACAGCTCGTGCGGGACGAGGAGAGCCGCGCGGAGGCGGCCAGCACGCTGCTGGGCAAGGCGCTGAACAATGGTCTGGAGACGGTCATCCGCACCTCCCAGGCAGCCGAAGCCGGCAGCCCCGAGCAGGTGAAGCCCATGCTCGAGCACGAGCTCGCCGACCGGCAGCGGTTCCGCAGCCTGTACCTGATCGGGGCGGACGGGAAGACGGTGACGTCCGCCGGACGGGAGCCGCTCCGCAAGGAGCCGCTGAAGGGTGCGGGGGGCATCGACCTCGACGACAAGGTCGCGCGGCTGCCGGTGGTGTACGCCTTCCAGGTCGGAGCCAACGGTGTCGCGACCGTCGGCGAGTTCAACATCGACTACCTGCTGGAGATGCTGCGCGCGGTCGACGGACAGGTGCGGGTCGTCGACGAGGACCTGCGGACGGTGTTCGACTCGGAGGGGTTTCAGGCCTTCGAGGAGTTGGAGGGGACTGCGCGCGGTGCGGCGGCCCGGTCGTTGGAGGGGGGAACGGTCGGTCGGGCCACGAAGCCGGACGGAACCCCGGCCCTGATCGCCGCTGCCGGCCTGAACACACCGAACACGGTCAGCGGTCTGAAGTGGTCACTCGTCGTGGAGCAGGACCTGAACGGACTGCGACTCCCACAGAGTGACGGCCGACGGTGGACGCTGCTCGTCGCCGCCGCGGTAACCGGCGTCGTGGCGCTCACGCAGGTGTGGCAGTACTTCCTGTTCGCACGTCCCCTCCGACGGTTGGCCGCTTCGGCCGACAAGATCACTGCCGGATCGCTCGACACGCCCATCCCGCCGCAACGGCATGACGACATCGGCGCTCTGGCCGTCTGTCTCGAGGTCTGCCGGCAGGTACGTCAGGCTGGCTCGTCCCGGTTGGGCGGCGCCACCCGGTTGCGAGGCCCGGAGCACGACGCGACCGCCGTGCTTCCCGAGGTTCCGCCGCGAACCGGCCCGGAGCACGCCGACCGAAAGGAGAGGAGCTGACGTGGCGTACCTCTACCTCGTACTCGTTCTCTGCTGCCTGGCTCTGCTCGTCGGGGGGGTCGTCGAGCAACGTAACCACTACCGCAACCTGACCAGGATCCCGAACCGGGTGCTGGTGAACGGCATCCGGGGCAAGAGCTCGATCACGCGGCTGTGTGCGGGCGCCCTCCGTGGCGGTGGCCGCACGGTGGTGGCCAAGACCACCGGAACCGCCGCCCGCTTCATCTTCCCCGACGCCACGGAGGAGCCGGTCCACCGCAAGTTCGGCATCGCGAACGTGGTCGAGCAGATCGGCATCGTTCGCCGGGCAGCCGTCTACCACCCGGATGCCCTGGTCATCGAGTGCATGGCCGTGATGCCCGCGCTGCAGGAGACCAACCAGAGCAAGCTGATCCGCTCGAACATCGGAGTGCTCTGCAACGTCCGGGAGGACCACCTCGCCGAGATGGGACCCACCCTGGACGACGTCGCGCGATCGTTGAGCAGGTCCATGCCCGTGGGCGGGATCTGCATCACCGCCGAGCGCGATCGCCTGGACATCCTGCAGGAGGAGGCGGACCGGCGCGACTGCCACCTCATCGCCATCGACCCGGAATCGGTCACCGACAAGGAGATGGACGGTTTCGGGTGGATCACCTTCAAGGAGAACGTCGCGATCGCCCTGGCCGTGGCCGAACAGTTGGGCGTCGATCGACACAGTGCCCTCAAGGGCATGTGGGAGGCGCCGCCCGACCCCGGCGCGCTGTCCGTGGCGCGCGTCATCAGTGATGGAAAAAAGCTGCGGTTCGCCAACGTCTTCGCCGCCAACGACCCGGAGTCCACGCTCATGAACATCCAGCAGTTGCAGGACCAGCGGCTCATCACCCGCCCCCTGACGATGGTCATCAACTGCCGGCCGGACCGGATCGAACGCAACGGTCAGATGGGCGACATGAGTGGCCGCGTGCAGCCGGAGAAGATCGTCCTGATCGGCGAGGTCACCAAGAGCGCGCGAATGCGGGTGCCGGCGGAGCTCCAGGACCGCATCGTCGACATCGGGGGCAAGCTCGCCCCCGACTCGCTGCTGAAGGCGGTCACGGAGGCCACGCCGGCCGACTCCTCGATCGTCGCCGTCGGAAACATCCACGGGCAGGGCGAGGTGCTGATCCACGAACTGGCGGGCCTGCCGGGTTGGACCTGCGAGGACGGCTCACCATCCGCCTCCATGCTCCCGAAGACGACCGGGGAAAGGATCGACCGATGAACTTCGGTGGTGAACTCAGCGCTCAGTTGGCGACCGCGAGCCTCGGTATCGGGCTGGTGTTCGCGCTGCTGTGCTACCTGACCACGAACCTCTCGCCCGGCGGCATGATCACACCGGGCTGGATCGCCCTGACCCTGATCGAGGACCAGCTGCAAGCGGTGATCATCTTCGGGATGACGATCCTGACCTACCTGCTCACTCTCGTGCTCCAGCGGGTGGTCATCCTCTACGGAAAACGGCTCTTCGCGGCGATCGTGCTGCTCAGCGTGCTGTTGCAGCTCACCCTCTTCGTCATCGTGCAACGGGACCTGCCGTTGCTGTTCGCCCATCAGACGCTGGGCTTCGTCATTCCCGGGCTGATCGCGTACCAGCTGGTGCGTCAGCCACCGAAGGCGACCGTCCTGGCGACCGTCGTGGTCACGGGAATCACGTTCGGCCTGGCGTACAGCGGGGTCGTGGCGGGCTTCGTGCCGGTGACGTGATCGGCTGGTTGCCGAAAAGAGGCTCGACCACCACAGGAGCGGCATGGCCACCGCTTCCCGCCGGACACCTTCGAGAGGTCGACAACGCGGCGACCGCCGACATTCGTCACTTCGAGTGACAGCTCGGCGAGCGCTGGTAGCGTCCGAGGTGAGCCCTCCGTCGCGGTCGACAGGCGGGCGCTGGCAGCGCAAATGCCTCCGCAGCCAGCGGTAGACGAGTCAGATGTGGGTACGCCAACCTGTCCGGCCACTCCGCGCGGTAACACCGAGGAGGAATCGTGCAGGATCAGTACGAGAATCCAGGCCGCACCCGGTGGCGGCGCTTCGCCGCGATGACGGTACCGGCCGCTGCGGTGGCAACCGCCGTCGTGTTCGGCATTTCGAGCGGCGCGGTGGCGGCGTCGTTCGCGGTGTCCGGCCAGACCTTCAAGGTGTCCGCCACCGAACTGCGGGGCGAGGGCTTCGTGCAGTACGGGGGAGTCGCCCAGGAGGTCGACGGCACGAGGAATCCGGTGGCGGTGACGGGCATCCGCGAGGCCGAGTTCGTGGACCTCTGCCAGTCGGTCAAGTCTCCCGGCATCCCCGTGGTCCTGACCATCAGGGCGGGTGGCGACGGCAGGCCCGCCACCGCCAGCGATCTGGTGGTCGACGCGGTGTCGCTGGAGGGCGACGTGGTGTTCCAGAACATCAACATCGGGCAGGACGCATCGACGCTGGAGGGTGGCCCTCCGGGCGCGAGGGGTGAACCGGGGACCTTCGGCCAGCAGGCCGACGCGGTCACCATCACGAATCTCCGCCAGGTGGCCCGGGCGACCCAGGCAGGGACGTTCAATCTCCGCGGACTCAAGTTGAAGGTCAACGTCGGGGAAGCCGCGAAGGAATGCTTCTGAGCCTGACAGGGGGTGCACGTGGCAGATGCCAAACCGCGTCGGATCCGGTTCAACCGGTACCTCGGTCCGTGGGATGCCTTCCGCCGCTGGCGCCGGAGCCGGCCATTCTGGGGCGGGCTCCTGACCGGTCTGGCCGGTCTGGAGATCTTCGGCACGACCCAGATGTCGTTCAGCAACCTCACTCTCCAGCTGGGTCCGACCGGCTTCCTGTCCTGGCTGATACCCGTCCTCCTGTTCACCTGCGGGCTCCTGATGTGGGTCACTCCGCAGCAGCGGGTCCTCTACGCGGTGGTCGCCGTGGTGGCCGCGGTCTACAGCCTGATCGGAGTCAACCTCGGCGGTTTCCTCCTCGGTGCCGTGCTCGGCACGATCGGGAGCGGCCTCGGGTTCGCCTGGATGCCGGGCAGACAGCCGGCCGGTCCGGCGCCGTCCGAGAGCGCGGCGGCCGACGATGGTTCGGATGCCGACGGCGAGCCGGACCCAGGGACGTCCACCGACGATCGGCCGGATGGTGACCGGGCCGCCGGGCCGGACCAGGATGCTCCGGCCCACGACGACACCGCCTCCGAGGGGCCGGGCGCGGGCAACCGGCCTTCGCGTGACGGCTGATGGCGAGCAGGGGCGGCCGGCGGGTGGCTCAGCCGACGGTACCCTCGGCGCCCTGGCAACGGGACCTGCCGATCGTCGCGGTGCTCCTGGGACTGCTGGGCCTCTCCGCCGCGGCGACGCTGACCGGGCCCGGATCCGCCCTGGCCTGCGCCCCGGCGCCACCGCCGGCCGGCACGGTCGGCCCTCCGCCGTCGACACCGCCGGCGGGCTGCGCGACGCCGTCCCCCGCTCCCTCCACCGGTAGCCCTCGGCCGACGCCGTGGCCGCGGATCACCCTCGATCCGGGACAGCCACTGGTGGCGGCCAGACCCCGGCGGCTGAGTGGATCCCAGATGACGATGACCGACCTACGACTCGAGGGCGTCGTCGACCTTCCCACCGCTGACGGCCCCCTCACGGTCTTCAAGTTCACGGCGCAGCGTGCGGTGGTCGACGAGTTCCACCTGGAACCGTCCGGTGCGGCAGGATCTACCCGGCGACCACCGGCGCCGGCCAGCCGGTTGACCGTGCAGGACGGGGCCGCCTTCTACGCCACGCGTCTCGTCGGCCGTCTGCTGGGCATCGAGATCACCCTGCGGCCCGACCTGCCCGTGCCTGATCCACTCGCATCAATGCGTTTCGCCTCGGCGACCCTTGCCGAGCCGGCCATCGACGTGGCCTTCATCAAGGGTGGCGTGGTCAGTACGGGTGCGACCCTCGACCGCGCGGGCGGGACCCCGATACCCCCACGGAATCGCGGTGGTGGCTGATAGACAGAAGGTATGCGGACGGCACTCGCGATCCTGCTCGTCGTGGTGGCCGCCGTCGGTCCCCACCACCCGACCGCCGGGGCCACGCTGCCCGCGGCGGCACACCGTGAGGCCCGGTTCGTGGTCCTCTCCGACGTCGACCCGCGCATCCTCACCGACATCCGGTACGCGACGGCACACAACTTCGTGGGTCGACCGGTTGCCGGCTATGCCGAACCGCTCTGCCTTCTCACCCGTACGGCGGCAGAGGCGCTGCGCAGAGCGCAGGACGCCGCGCTCGCTCAGGGGCGCAGCCTCAAGGTGTACGACTGCTACCGCCCGCAGCGGGCCGTCGACGACTTCATCACCTGGGCCCGGCAACCGGGGCAGGACCGGATGCGGGCCGAGTTCCATCCCCGGGTGGCGAAATCGGACCTCTTCGCCAGGGGCTACATCGGCGCACCGACGTCCCACAGTGGGGGCAGTACGGTCGACATCACCCTGGTCGACGTGCCGCCCCGCAGCCAACCGGCCTTCGGCCCGGGACAGCCGCTGGTCTCCTGCATCGCACCGCAGCGACAACGGTTCCCCGACAACAGCGTCGACATGGGCACCGGCTTCGACTGCTTCGACCCTCTCGCACACACCGGGTCGACCGAGGTGACCGGTCCGGCGCGGGACAACCGCCGCATGCTCGGGCGGCTGATGTCCGACGCCGGTTTCGTCAACTACGACAGCGAGTGGTGGCACTTCCGTCACCGCGACGAGCCGTGGCCCGACAGGTACTTCGATCTGCCGGTGGCCCGGTCCTCGACGCGCTGACCGGTGACGCGGGCACGTCCGGCCCGGACCGTGGAACGGTCCGGGCCGGACGATGCCGTACGGGTCAGACGCGGGCGCGGCGGGCCAGGCGCTCGGGGTCGAGGATGATGATGCTCTTGCCGTCCAGCCGGAGCCAGCCGCGCGAGGCGAAGTCGGCCAGAGCCTTGTTGACGGTCTCCCGGGAGGCGCCGACGAGTTGGGCGATCTCCTCCTGGGTGAGGTCGTGCGTGACGCGCAGGACGCCCCCGTCGCGGGTGCCGAAGCGGCCGGCCATCTGGAGCAGGTTCTTCGCCACCCGGCCGGGCACGTCGGTGAAGATCAGGTCGGCCAACGAGTCGTTGGTCCGGCGCAGCCGCCGGGCCAGGACCCGCAGCAGCTGCTCGGCGATCTCCGGCCGGTTGTTCAGCCATGGGCGCAGGGCCTGCTTGCGCAGCCGTACCAGGCGGGTGTCGGTCACCGCCGTGGCGGTCGCCGTACGTGGACCCGGGTCGAAGAGCGACAGCTCACCGACCATGTCCGACGGCCCCATGACCGCGATCAGGTTCTGCCGGCCGTCCGCCGCCCGGCGGCCGACCTTGATCTTGCCGGACAGCAGGATATAGAGACTGTCGCCGGGCTCGCCCTCGTTGAAGACGACCTCGCCCTTGCGGACCTCGATCGTCTCCATCTCCTTGGCGAGCGCCTCGGCAGCCTCCGGGTCGACGCCCTGGAAGATCCCGCTGCGGGCCAGTACCTCGTCCATCGCGCACCTCCGCCTGCGCGTGCCGTCCGTCGGCCGGGTCCGCCGTCCGCTGATCCCTCGCGCGTGGCCAGTCTAGGCGCACGTGAGCGGCGATCAGAGGTGCACCCCTGGAATCTTGATCGGTGGACGTAACCCCCCGGACGTCGTCGGGCAGTACCATCGCGCGCCCGCCCGGGTGCCGGTCCCCCGGCGAACACGCAGGTCGTAGGGTCATCACGTGCTGAGCGACCCCCTGCTGACCACCCGCCGCGAGGACGGGCGGGACGTGCCGATGCTGGTCTGGCGCCTCGCGCACCCGCTACTGGCCGTAAGCTCCGCGCCACTCGGCGGCGGGCTCGGTCCGCGGAACTGGGTGGTCAACGCGACCGTGCCCATGTCGTACGACCGGGACGACCCGGCCGACCACCTGGCCCGGCTCGCCGACCAGCTCGGCCTCGGCGGGCCCGGGGTCGGCCTGCTGACCGGTGTCGACGTGGCGGAGGTGGTGGGCCGCGACGACGGCGGCGTCCGGGTGTGGGCCACCGTCGGGCTGGGCACGCCGGTCCAGGCGGCCGCGCCACCGCCGGCCGCGCTGGCCCAGCGGGTGGGAACGGTCAACATCGTGGCGTACGTGCCGGCCCGGCTCTCCGTCGCGGCCCTGGTCAACGCCGTGGCGACCGCGACCGAGGCGAAGGTCCAGGCCATCGCCGAGCTGGGGCTGCCCGGCACCGGAACCCCGACCGACGCGGTCACCGTCCTCTGCCCGACCGACGGGCCGGAGTCGGCGTACGGCGGGCCGCGCTCGACCTGGGGCGCACCGCTCGCCCGCGCGGTGCACGCCGCCGTCACCGCCGGGGGCGTCGGCACCGTGGTCCCGTGGTCGGACCGGTTGGCGGGCTGAATCTCGCACCGATCGGCTCTCGTGGGCGCGCCGACCGCCCGGTAGGGTCGCGGGCGATGTACTCTGCCGCCTCCCTTCCGACCCGCCCGCGTCGCCGCCTGGCGCTCGCGGTGGGTGTGCTGCTGTCGGCCCTGCTCGCCACCGGCTGTGCCGGGGAAGAGCCCGACGCCGGCGCGGTCTGGCAACCCGGGGCGGGTGGCGGTGGCACCGGCGCCCCGGTCGCCACGAGCGGCGCCCCCGAGCCGGACGGCGCGGCGGCGATCTCCCTGTCCGCGACCGGCGACATCATCATGGGCAACGCGCCCAACCGGCTGCCCTCCAACGGCGGCAAGGGCTTCTTCGACTCTGTCAAGAAGGCGCTCGCGGCCGACCTGGTCATGGGCAACCTGGAGGAGCCGCTCACGGTCGACACCGGCACCGGCAAGTGCGGCCCCAACTCGACCCGCTGCTTCCAGTTCCGGGCCCCGCCGGAGTACGCGGCGCACCTCAAGGACGCCGGGTTCGACCTGCTCAACCAGGCCAACAACCACGGCTACGACTACGGGCCGAAGGGCTACGAGAACACCCAGGCCGCGCTGGAGAAGTACGACCTCGCGCACACCGGGGCGCCCGACCAGATCACCGTGGTCGACGTCAAGGGCGTGAAGGTCGCGGTGGCCGGCTTCTCCTCGTACGTGTGGTCCAACCCGCTGACCGACATCCCCGCGGCCAAGAAGGTGATCGCCGAGGCGGCCGGCATGGCCGACGTGGTGGTCGTGCAGGTGCACATGGGCGCCGAAGGGGCGGCCATGACGCGGGTCGAGCCGGGCAGCGAGATCTTCCTCGGCGAGAACCGGGGCGACCCGGTGAAGTTCTCCAAGGCGATGATCGACGCCGGAGCGGACCTGATCGTCGGGCACGGGCCGCACGTGCTGCGGGGCATGGAGTTCTACAAGGGCCGGCTGATCGCGTACAGCCTGGGCAACTTCGCCGGCGGGGGCAACTCGCTCAACAACGACGGCCGGCTCGGCTGGGGCGGGGTGCTCAAGGTGTCGCTGGAGCCGGACGGGACGTGGGCCGGCGGCTCGTTCGTCTCGACGTACATGAACGACGCCGGCAAGCCGACGATGGACGCCGACGACCGGGGCCTCGGCCTGGTGCGGGACCTCAGCGCCGACGACTTCCCGAAGACCGGGGCGCGGTTCGACGACTCCGGGAAGATCAGCCCGCCGGCGGGCGGCTGAACCGCCGACGCGTCGCCGCCCACCGCCCGCACCGCCGCGTGGACGCGGCAATGGGTCGGTCCGGCGACGTAGGCTGGCCGGCGTGACCACCAGCTCCGCTCGCGCCGGCGAGACCGACCTCGGGCGTACCCGCCGTGCCCGGCGGATCGGCCGGGCGCTGACCGAGACCCACCCCGACGCGCACTGTGAACTCGACCACTCCAACGCCCTGGAGCTGGCCGTCGCGACGATCCTCTCCGCGCAGTGCACGGACAAGAAGGTCAACGAGGTCACCCCAAAGCTCTTCGCCCGTTACCCGAGCGCCGCCGACTACGCGGGGGCCGACCGGGGCGAGATGGAGGAGCTGATCCGGCCGACCGGCTTCTACCGCAACAAGACCGACTCGCTGATCAAGCTCGGCCAGGCGCTCGTCGACCGGTACGACGGCCGTGTCCCCGGCCGGCTCGCCGACCTGGTGACGCTCCCCGGCATCGGCCGCAAGACCGCCAACGTCATCCTCGGCAACGCCTTCGACGTCCCGGGGATCACCGTCGACACCCACTTCCAGCGGCTCGTGCAGCGGTGGCGGCTCACCACCGAGACCGACCCGGTCAAGATCGAGCACGCGATCGGCGCGCTGTTCCCCCGGCGCGACTGGACGATGCTGTCGCACCGGATCATCTTCCACGGCCGGCGGGTCTGCCACGCCCGCAAGCCCGCCTGCGGCGCCTGCACGTTGGCGAAGCTCTGCCCGTCGTACGGCACCGGCCCCACCGAGCCCGCCGCGGCGGCGAGGCTGCTCAAGGGTCCCCGCGCGCGGGACCTGGCGATCGCCGCCGGGGTCGACCCGGACCTGGTGCCCGCCCAGGCGGCCGTGGCGGACGTGCCGTGAGCAAGCGACTCGCCCTGCTGCTCGTCCCGGCGCTGCTCGCCGTCGCGGGCTGCACCACCTCCACCGACACCGGGGAGGTGGCCACCAGCCGGGAGAAGGCGGCGAACAGCCGACCGTCGCCGTTCGCCGACTGCGCCGGTCTCGGCGCCCCGCTGCCCTCCGCCGCGCCGCCCGCCTCCACCGCGCCGGCCGGTTCCGGCCCCGGCACCGGGAAGGCGCTGCCCGAGCTGTCCCTTCCCTGCTTCACCGGCGGCACCCCGGTCGCGCTGCGCGACATACGCGGGCCGGCGGTCATCAACGTCTGGGCGTCCTGGTGCCCGCCCTGCCGCAAGGAGCTGCCCGCCTTCCAGCGCCTGAGCGAACGCGCGGCCGGCCAACTGCGGGTGGTCGGCGTCAACAGCCGGGACGGCCGCGAGGCCGCGCAGTCCATCGGTGAGGACTTCGGCGTGCGCTTCCCGGTGGTCGTCGACCAGGGTGAGGCGTTCCAGCGGGCACTGGAGCGCAACGCCATTCCGCTGACCGTCCTCGTCGACGGGCAGGGCACCGTCCGGCACGTCGACGCCTCCGGGGCGCTGGACGACGCCCGCCTCGCCGAGCTGGTCCGGCGGCACCTGGGCGTGGCGGTGCCGGCGTGACGCGGCAGCCGCCCGGTTGGGTCGACCCGCTGCTGACCCGGCTCGGCAGCGCGCGCACCGAGGACTTCACCCGCCTTGCCACGCCGGAGACCGGGGGCCGGGAGAGCGCGGTGCTGGTGCTGCTCGGCGAGGAGCCCGGCAACGGCCCGGACGTGCTGATCCTCCAGCGGGCCGCGACCCTGCGCAATCACGCCGGCCAGCCGGCCTTTCCCGGCGGCGCGGCCGACCCCGGTGACGCCGACGCCGCCGCCACCGCGCTGCGCGAGGCGAACGAGGAGGTCGACCTCGACCCGTCCAGCGTCACCGTCCTCGCCGAGCTGCCGAAGCTGTGGATCCCGGTCAGCGACTTCGTGGTGACCCCGGTCCTCGCGTGGTGGCACGAGCCGCACCCGGTGCACCCCCGGGAGCCCGCCGAGGTGGCGCACGTGGCCCGGCTTCCGGTCACCGAGCTGGTCGATCCGGAGAACCGGATGCGCGTACGCCATCCCAGCGGCTGGATCGGTCCGGCGTTCTCCGCCCGCGGGATGCTGGTCTGGGGGTTCACCGCCGGGGTGCTCTCCACGCTCCTGGAGATGGGCGGTTGGGCCCGACCGTGGCCGCGTGGCCGGGTGGTCGAGCTGCCGCCCACCGGGGCGGACCCGGCGCCGTCGGCGGGCACCGACGTGGTCGACGAGACGCGCGTCCGCTGATCCGGCCGGCGGACCCACCAGCTCCCGGGATGCCGGTGCGCCGACCGGACGGTCACCTTCCGCAAGCGATGGTCATCTCGCGGGCGATGTGCCCGTACGCTTGACGGGTGTCCGCCGTGGATCTCGTACTGCTGCTGCTCATGCTCGTGTTCGCCATCAGCGGATATCGCCAGGGCTTCGTCATCGGGGTGTTGTCGTTCTCCGGCTTCTTCCTGGGGGCGCTGATCGGGTTGCAGCTCGGGCCGCTGATGGCCCAGCAGTTCGTGGACAGCGGCACCCGCGTGCTGATCTCGCTGGTCGCGGTCTTCGGCCTGGCGGTGGTCGGCCAGGCGCTCGCCGGCTGGCTCGGCTCCCACCTGCGCAAGACGATCACCAGTGACGTCGGGAGGCAGGCCGACGACATCGGTGGAGCCTTCGTCTCGCTCTTCGCCGTTCTCCTGGTGGCCTGGCTGGTCGCGGTGCCGCTCGGCTCGTCGTCGCTGCCCTGGCTGGCCTCCTCGGTCCGCAACAGCGCGCTGCTCACCGTCGTCGACCGGGTCCTGCCCGACCAGGCGCAGGAGCTGTCCACCGCGCTGCGGGACACGGTGGACACGAACGGCTTCCCGGACGTCTTCGGCGACCTGGCGCCCACCCGGGCCCGGCAGGTGTCCCCGCCCGACCCGGCACTGGCCGGCTCCCAGGTGGTGGTCAACAGCCAGCGGTCGGTGGTCAAGGTGCTCGGCTCGGCGCCCAGCTGTTCCCGCCGGATCGAGGGCTCCGGCTTCGTGTACGCGGACGACCGGGTGATGACCAACGCGCACGTGGTGGCCGGCACCCGCTCCACCGTCGTCGAGCTGAACGGCGACCGGTACGACGGCAAGGTCGTCGTCTACGACCCGGACCGGGACCTGGCCGTGCTGCACGTGCCGGGCCTGCCCGGTCCGTCCATGCGGTTCGCCGCCGGCAACGCGGGCACCGGGGCGGACGCGATCGTCCTCGGGTTCCCGCTCGACGGGCCGTACAACGCCCAGTCGGCACGCGTCCGGGACATCGACCGGATCACCGGTCCGGACATCTACTCGGGCGGGAACGTGACCCGGGAGATCTACACGATCCGGGCGCTGGTGCAGAGCGGCAACTCCGGCGGCCCGCTGGTCTCCTCCAACGGGCTGGTGCTCGGCGTGATCTTCGCGGCGGCGGCGGACGATCCGAACACCGGTTTCGCGGTGACCGCCGCCGAGGCCCGACCGGTCGCCCTGGCCGGCGCGGAGCGGACCCGGGCGGTCGCCACCGGCGAGTGCACCTGACCGGCAGCCGTCAGGGGGTCGCCGGCTGACCCGCGACGGCCCGGTCCTCGCGGGTGCCGGCGGGTGACAGCCGGGCCCGGCCCCACCGGACGCTCCGGTCGAGGATCGCGCGCGCCATGATCAGCACGCAGGTCCCGCCGTTGAGGAAGGAAGCCACCACGTCGCTCGGGTGATGCATGCCCCGGTACATGCGGGTCAGCGCGACACCCACCGGCACCAGCAGGAGCAGGGTGCCCCAGGCCACCCTGGTCCGTGTGCTCCGGGCCCGCAGGACGAGCAGCAGCCCGATGCCCAGGTAGAGCGCCACCGCCGCGGAGGTGTGCCCGGAGGGGAAGCTCGACGTGGGCGGCGAGACGTCCATCTTCTCGACGGCCGGGCGGTGCCGGTCGATGGCCATGGTGGTCAGCAGGAAGATCAGCGCCTGGGCGCTCACCGCGGCGCACAGGAAGATCGGCTCCCGCCAGCGGCGCAGCCGCAGCCGGAGGAACAGCGCCACCAGGACGGTCACGACCACGATCATCTGGGTGCTGGCCAGCGTGCTGAAGACCAGCGACACGTGGTTCCAGCCGGACGTCCGGTCCGCCGCCAGTTCGCTGTTCACCCCGTGTTCGAGAGTGAAGGGCCAGGACCCGGCGAAGACCCGGGTGACCAGCATCCCGAGCGCCACCATGACGGCCAGCAGGAGCGTCACCGGCAGCAGAACCCGTCGTACACCCTGGAGCACCGTGAAGGACATGGGCCGGCCATTACCCGCCCGCTGATCGATTCACTCCCGCCGGAGCCGCCGCTCAGCCGACACGCGTCGGTTCGCCCCCCTCCCCGGGGTCGACACCGTCCCTTGTGACCCGGACGGAGGGCAGGCCGACATGGTGGCGCCAGGTGGTGAACGCGGCGGTGGTCGCGGCAACCACCGCGGCGCCGAGCAGCCACCCGCCCACCACGTCGCTGGTCCAGTGCACTCCGAGGGCCACCCGGGTGAAGCCGGTCAGCACGACGAGGACCAGCGCGGCCCCCCAGAGCGCGGCACGCTGCACCGGCTGGCGCGCGTACGGCAGGAACACCATCACCAGGACGCCGGCGGCGAGGGTGGCGTTCAGCGCGTGCCCGGAGGGGAACGCGAAGCCGGCCGCTCGGGCCACCGGGTCGAGCAGGTCCGGCCGGTGCCGCCCGACGAGCAGTTTCAGCAGCGGGCCGAGCAGGCCACCCACGATCATGGTGGTGGCCACCCAGAGCGCCAGCCGCCGGGCCTGCCGCCGGACCAGCCAGATGACCAGGACCAGCGCGGCGGCCCGCAGCGGCATCGGGCCGAGCACGTCGGTCCAGACGATCAGGAACCGGGTCCAGCCGGGCCGGTCGAGCGCCCAGCCGTGCAGCGCGTCCGTCACCGTCGCGTCCCAGCGGTGCAGGGGCGACGAGGACGCCAGGACGAGCAGGGCCAACAGCGAGAACGGCACCAGGACCAGGAAGGCCGCCGCCGAGGCCAGGGTGAGCCGCAGGCCGAGGGAGTGGTCCCGGTCGAGGCGGCGCCGCCGCCAGGAGGGTCGGGCATCGGGCGGCAGGGTACGCGGACCGGACGTGCTCATGGGAGCCGTTCTACCCCGGACGTGACCCCGTCAGACCCGGATCACGGAAACCCTCAGCGACTCCACAGACGGAGCCGGCGTACCACCAGCGCGGCCCCGGTGAGCAGGGCCACCAGTACGGCGATCCCGGTCCAGAAGCGTTCCGGGGTGCTGTCGTCCTCCGCGCCCGCGGGCTGCGCCGACCACCGGGTCTGCTGTCGGGGCGCGGAGAGGCCGAGCCCGTCCCGGTCGGCTCCGGCCCCCTGGGCCTGCGCCGACCCCGGCGCCGGGCCGAACCCGACCACGCCCGGCGAGGACTGGTCGTCGAGGGGGTTGCGGCCGACCGTCGGCACCTCGGCGTCCAGGGCGGCGACCGGGTCGACCAACCCGTACCCGAAGCGGTCGTCGCGGCCGGTGGGGCCGATGTCCTTGGCGGTGGCGAGCAGCCGGTTGACCACGTCACCGGCGGACATCTCCGGGTAGCGGGACCGGATCAGCGCGGCGGTGGCGGCCACCAGCGGTGCCGCGAAACTGGTGCCCTGCACCCGCCAGTACCCCCGGTCCGGGCGTGCGCCGACCAGGCCCGTCGCGGGCGCGGTGAGCACCGTCGAGCGGCCGGTGATCGCGCCCGACCACAGGTTCTCGCTGTTGCGTTCCAGGCCGGACACCGCGATCACGCCCGGCTCCCGGGCCGGGTACCAGACCTTGCTGTCCGACGAGGTCGCCAGGTTTCCGGTGCAGGCCACCACCACGACGTCCCGGGCGAAGGCGTAGTCCAGCGCGGCGGCCAGTGCCGGACTGTCGCTGCTGCCGCCGAGGGACAGGTTGATCACGCGGGCACCGTGGTCGACCGCCCAGCGCACCCCCTTGGCGACGATCAACGCGTCGTCGTAGCGGTTCTCCGCGTCGAGGACCCGGACCGGCAGGATCCGGGCGTCGGGCGCCAGCCCGACGACCCCGCGTTTGTCGTCGTTGCGCCCGGCGATCAGGCCCGCCACCGTGGTGCCGTGCCCGACCGGGTCTCCCGCCGCGTCGCCGTCGGGCGTGACCAGGTCGACGCCGGGCAGCACCTGACCGGCCAGGTCCGGGTGGTCGGCGTCCACACCGGAGTCGATGACCGCGACGACGACGCCACGCCCGGTGGACGTACGCCAGGCGGTCTCCGCCCGTAGCTCGTCGAGCTGCCACTGCTCGTCGCGGACCTGATCGGGGCGTTCCCTGCCGTCGGGTGCCCGACGGACCACCGGGGCCTTCGCGACCTGCTGGGCGGCGACCACACGGACCGCGGCGGCCCGCTCCGGCCGGGGCGCGGCCCCCGCCGGGGCGACCGGGCCGGCGACGGACACGACAGTGGCCGCCACGCCCAGGAAGGCCCGGACGGCGAACCGTCGAGTGGCCGGCGGAGCGCTGTGCCGCACCCTGGTCACATCTTCAGCCATTCATCGCGACGCAAACATGACGATGGGAGATTACCGGTTCCGGGCCGTCCAGCGGGTCGTTCCCGGAACACCGGTCACACCGGAGGCAGATGGGCCAGCTGCACGAGCCGGACGCCCTCGCGCCGCGTGACCAGGCGACCGCGCCCCGGAGGCAGCGGGCCCGGCCGGACCGGACCGACCAGCGCGCCCTCGTCCGGGTTGCCCGCCATCACGAGCCCCGCGGTGGACAGCTCCCGCAGCCGTTGCACGATCGGTTCGTACTGGGCCCGGCCCGCGCCACCCGACCGCCGCGCGAGCACCAGGTGCAGCCCGACGTCCCGGGCGTGCGGCAGGTGTTCCTCCAGCGCGCGCAACGGGTTGGCCGGGCCACTGGCGACCAGGTCGTAGTCGTCGACCAGCACGAACAGCTCCGGACCGGTCCACCAGGACCGTTCCCGCAGCTGCGCCGGGGTGACCTCCGGGCCGGGCAGCCGGCCCTGCAGGTAGCCGGAGGCGGACTCGATCAGGTCCGTGGTGTGACTGGCCGCCGTGCCGTACCCGATGAGGTGGTCGGTGGTGATGGTGTCCATCAGGCTGCGCCGGTAGTCGACCAGGATCACCCGGGCCTGCTCCGGGGTGAACCGGGTGACGATCGAGGTCGCCAACGCGCGCAGGAAAGACGACTTGCCGCACTCCGCGTCCCCGAAGACCACGAGGTGCGGCTCGGCGGCGAAGTCCAGCACGACCGGGCGCAGGTCCGCCTCGGCGATGCCGACGGGAAGACACAGGCCGGTGGTCGCGGTCAGGTCCAGGTCGGCGTACGGCAGGACCGGCGGGAGCAGACGCACCGGTGGCGCGGTCGGCCCCTGCCACGCACCGGCGACCTGCTTGACCAGGTCGGCGGTGTCCGCGCCGGTGCCCGCGAGCTGCGGCAGCGCGGTGAGGAAGTGCAGGCTCTCGGCGGTGACGCCCCGGCCGGGTGTCTTCTCCGGCACGTTCGCCGCGGCCCGCCGGGCGACCAGCGAGTCGGACGGGTCGCCGAGGCGCAGCTCCAGCCGGGAGCCGAACAGGTCGCGGATCGCCGGCCGGAAGTCCAGCCAGCGCACCGCCGTCGCCACCACGTGCACCCCGTACGACAGGCCCCGGGTGGCGAGGTCGGTGATCAGCGGTTCCAGATCGTCGTACTCGCCGCGCAGCGTGGCCCAGCCGTCCACCACGAGGAACACGTCCCCGAACGGGTCGGCGGCCGGTTGGCCGGCACCGGCGGCACGTCGCTGCCGCCAGGCGGCCATCGACTCCACGCCCAGGTCGGCGAAGCGCTGCTCCCGGTCGGTGAGCAGGGTCGTGATCTCCCCGACCGTACGGCGGACCGCCGTCGGATCGGTGCGGCCGGCGACCCCACCCACGTGCGGCAGGTCGCGCAGCACGGCGAGACCACCGCCGCCGAAGTCCAGGCAGTAGACCTGCACCTCGGTGGGCGTGTGGGTGAGCGCCAGCGCGCAGACCAGCGTCCGCAGCGCGGTCGACTTGCCGCTCTGCGGCGCGCCCACCACGGCCACGTGCCCGGCCGCGCCGTCGAGGGCCAGCCAGAACAGGTCACGCCGCTGCTCGAAGGGCTTGTCCACCACGGCCACCGGCACACCGAGCGCGCCGTGCAGCTCCGGGTTGCCGAAGCAGAGGCCGCGTGCCGGGTCGATCCCGACGGGGCCGAGCACCTCGTCCAGCGCCGGGGCCCGCCCGAGCGGCGGGAGCCACACCTGGTGTGCGGGCGGGCCCTGTCCGGCGAGCCGGCTGACCATCAGGTCCAGCAGGTTCGTGCCGCCGACCTCCTCGGCCGGGGGCAGGGCGGGCGGCCCGACCGGCTCGGGCACCGGCACGTGGTGCGTGGTGAAGGTGAACAGGCGCGGCGCGCCGGCGTCGCCCGCGCCCGCCGCGACGCCGCGCCGACGCACCGTTCCGGACACGTAGGCGGCCCGGAAACGCACCAGCGGCTCGGTGCCGAAGCGCAGGTAGCCGTGCCCCGGGGAGCGGGGCAGCTGGTGCGCGTCGGGCACCCCGAGCACCGTCCGGGACTCCAGCGCCGAGAAGGTCCGCAACCCGATCCGGTACGACAGGTGGGTGTCGAGTCCCCGTAGGCGCCCCTCCTCCAGACGCTGGCTGGCCAGCAGGAGGTGCACGCCGAGCGAGCGGCCGAGCCGGCCGATCTGCACGAACAGGTCGATGAAGTCCGGCTTGGCGGACAGCAGCTCGGAGAACTCGTCGCAGACGAGCAGCAGCGACGGCAGCGGTGCGAGCGGGGTGCCGGCGGCCCGGGCCCGTTCGTAGTCGCGGAGGCTGGCGAAGTTGCCCGCCCGGCGGAGGAGTTCCTGTCGGCGGACCAGTTCCCCGTTGATCGCGTCCACCATGCGGTCGACCAGCGGCAGCGCGTCCGCCAGGTTGGTGATCACCGCGGCGGTGTGCGGCAGCCGGTCGAAGGAGGCGAACGTGGCGCCGCCCTTGAAGTCGACCAGCACGAAGTTGAGCTGCTCGGAGCTGTGCGTCGCGGCCAGCCCGAGCACCAGCGTCCGGAGCAGCTCGGACTTGCCGGAGCCGGTCGCGCCGATGAGCAGGCCGTGCGGCCCCATCCCGTCCTGCGCGGACTCCTTGAGGTCCAGTTCGATGGCGCCGCCGTCGGCGCCCACCCCGATCGGCACCCGGAGCCGCTCCCGGGGCGAGCGGAGCGCCCAGCCCTGCTCGGCGGTGAAGTTCTCCGGGTCGCCGATGCCCAGCAGCTCGGGCAGGCCGAGGTCGGCCCCCGGGGCGGCGTCGGAACCGTGCACGGTGGTGGCCAACCGGAGCGGCGCGAGCCGTCGGGCGACGGCCTCGGCGTCGGCCACGTCGAGCCGGTCCGGCGTACCGACCTCGGCGTGGCCCTCCGCGGAGGACGAGTGCAGCCGGCCGTGCCGCAGCTCCAGCACCAGCGCGAAGCGGTCGAGCAGGCGTGGCGGTGGAGTGTCCAGGTCGATGACCGTGACGGCGTCGATGCCGCTCTCCCCGGTCAGGTCGGCGGCGCCGGTCAGGTCACCCCCGTCGAGCACCACCACCACGTGCGGACCGTCGGTGGCCGGGCCGGCCGGGCTGAACCGGGACCGGCTGGCCAGCACCTCGTCCAGCAGGCGTTCCAGCTCGGCGCCGGAGCTGGTGACCAGCCGCACCGGCCCGAGGGCGTCGGTGCGGACCGGGTTCTGGGCGTGCGGCAGCCACTTGACCCACTCCCAGGCGTCCCGCCGTTCCGGCCCGGCGCAGACCGCCACCAGCAGCTCGTCCGGTGCGTGGAAGACGGCGAGCTGGGTGAGCATCGCCCGGGCGAGCGCCTGGGCGGCGGTCGAGCCGGGCCCGGCGGTGGCGTCCCGCACGAAGACCCGGGCGAAGCTGCGCAGCGACAGGGCCACCGGCAGGTCGGGCACCACCGAGTACGCGTCGAGGAACCGGCGCAGGGCACCGGCGGTCATCGGCTCCAGCTCCTCGAGCGGGCGGGTGACCGGGGGAACCAGCGGGGTGGCGAGGGTCTGCGGACCGACGCCGACGCGGACCACCGCGAAGTCGGGATCGGTGGGGCGCCGTTCCCAGACGCGGTGGCTGTCCACCGTGGACCAGAGCCGGCCCGGGTCCGGGTGCCGGTAGTACAGCCCGGCGCGCTGCTGTCCGGCGGTCTGCCGGACCCGTCGGCGCAGCCCGGTGAGGTGCCGCAGGTACTCCCGGCGGGCCGCCATCATCTCGGACTTCTTCGGGGTGCCGGAGGCGCTGCCCCAGGAGGTGACCAGCATGGCGAGCGAGGACAGCCCGAACATCCCGCCGACGACGTACGAGTAGGCGCCGCCGCCCCGGCCGAACATCATCGCCATCGCCACCGTGCCACCGAGCATCGGCAGCACCATGAGCATCTGCTGCCAGCGCCCACCGGCGACCGGCGGGATCTCCGGCGGTGCCTGCACCGGCAGCTCACCGACGGGAATCTCCGGCGCCGGACGGCGCGGCGGTCGCTTGATGACGACAGTGGACACTCGACCTCCCGACAGCGCTCGGTAACCCGAGCCTGGCTCATGGTAGGTAAAGTCCTGTCGTCCGCACACCCACCCACCGTGCTCGATATGGAGATCAGTCGATGACGATCGGGCTGGCCCGGGTCACCATCAGCGGCCCGCAGCGGCGGGTGGACGTGGCCCTGCCGGAGCAGGTTCCCCTGGCCGAGCTGCTGCCCGAGGTGCTCCGGCATGCCGGCGAGGGCCTCGCCGACGACGGTGAGCGGCACGGCGGCTGGGTGTTGCGGCGCACCGACGGCGCGGTGCTGGCGACCGCCCAGGCGCTGCTGCCCCAGGGCGTCCGCGACGGCGAGGTGCTCCACCTCGTCCCGGCCCGCGCGCAGTGGCCGGAACTGGAGTACGACGACGTGGTCGAGGCGATCGCCGACGGCGCCCGCCGCCGAGGCGGGGCCTGGTCGCCGACGGCCACCCGGACCGCCGCCCTGGCGGGCGCCTCCGTCCCGCTCGGTGTCGGCCTGCTCGCCGTCCTGGCCGGCGGGCCCGCGCAGCCGACCGGCGCGTCGGCCGCCGCCGCGGTCGCCCTGCTGCTCGCCCTCGCCGCGGTGGTCGCCTCCCGGGGCTACGGCGACGGCCCGGCCGCCGCCACCCTCGGCGGGTACGCCCTGCCGAGCGGCGACGGCGGCGCGGGCCGGGCCGGGATCGGGGTACGCGGCGAGGTCGCCGAGCGCGGCCGTGACCGGGTCGGCCAACCAGTCGGGCATAGGGGCCCGCCGGACGTTCACCGCAAGGTCGACCAGTCCGTCACCCACCTCGGCGTCACCGTGATGGGTGAGGTCCGGCTCGGAGGGGCCGCCGGCGCCCGGGGGCACCGCGATCGTCTGACCACGCATGTCCGCGATCCTGCCGGGAAGGCGGCGTACGGGACAGCGGATCGCGGCGTGGGCCACGTCACCACTCTCGGTGTTCATGAATATTTCTCAAGTAAGAATCGGAAATGTCATAACTTGGGCGTGTGAGCAATCGACCCCTTGCCTCCGCCGGTCGTCTCGTTCCCCTCCTCCGCGCCGGCCTGATCGCCGGCATCGTGGTCGCCGCCGTGGCGTACCCCGTCGCCGCCGCCACCGGCATCGGCGCGAAGGTCACCGCCCACGCGCTGGAGCACAAGACCAAGATCCTCACGACCGCTCTGCCCGCCGAGACGTCGTACCTGTACGCGCCGGACGGGAAGACGGTGCTGACGATGTTCTACGAGGAGTACCGGCAGTACACCAAGATCGCGGACATCTCGCCGAACATGCAGCAGGCGATCGTGGCCGCCGAGGACAACCGCTTCTACCAGCACCGGGGTGTCGACCCGAAGGGCGTCGCCCGCGCCTTCGTCGCCAACGCGCAGGCCAGTGGCGTCTCGCAGGGCGCGTCCACCCTGACCATGCAGTACGTGCGGATGGCCCTGCGGGACAGCGCCACGACGCCGAAGGAGGTGCAGGAGGCCACCCAGCAGACCAGCCTGCGCAAGGTCCGGGAGATGCGGATGGCGCTCGACCTGGAGAAGGAGCTGAGCAAGGAGCAGATCCTGGAGCGCTACCTCAACTCCGCGTACTTCGGGCACCGCGCGTACGGCATCTACGCGGCCAGTGAGATCTTCTTCTCCAAGACGCCCAAGGACCTCACCCCCGTCGAGGCGGCCACCCTGGCCGGCCTGGTCAAGTCCCCGTCGGAGTACGACCCGGCCACCTCCGACCAGAAGGACGCCACCGGCCGGCGCAACTACGTCCTGGACCGGATGGCCCAGCTCGGCTACCTCTCTCCCGACGCGGTGGCGCAGGCGAAGAGCGAGCGGATCAAACTCACCCTCAGCTATCCGTCCAACGACTGCGCCGCCGTGCCCGACAAGTGGAACAGCTGGGGGTTCGCCTGCGACTACGTGAAGAACTGGTGGAGCGCCCAGCCCGCCTTCGGCGAGAACCGGCTGGAACGGATGGACAAGCTGCGCCGGGGCGGCTACCGGATCGTGCTGAGCCTGGACCCGAAGATCCAGGCGGCGGCCGAAGAGAACGTCGGCACCAAGGAGAACACCGGCAGCCCGTTCGCCAACGGCATCGTGGTCTCCGAGCCGGGCACCGGCCGGGTGAAGGCGATGGCGGTGAACCGCACGTACTCCCTGGACCTCAGCGAGAACGGCCAGAGCTCCAACCCCGAGGCCGGACCGAACGTGAAGGCCAACTACCCGAACACGGTGGCGCCCCTGCTCGGCGGCGGCAGCCTCCCCGGTTACCAGGCCGGGTCGACGTTCAAGATGTTCCCGATGCTCGCCGCGCTCAACGCCGGCAAGCCCCTGTCGACCTCGTTCAACGCGCCCTACCGCTACCGGTCCGAGGTCTACAACGGCTGGGCGCCGACGAACGCCAGCGGCGCGATGAGCGGCCAGCAGACCATGTGGTCCGCCTTCGGTAAGTCGGTCAACACCTACTGGGTCTGGCTGGAGGAGCAGATCGGCGCGGACAAGGGCGTCCGGCTCGCTGAACAGCTCGGTCTGCGCTGGCGCACCGATGTCGACCGGGAGCACGCGGCACCCGCCCGGGCGAGCACGTGGGGCGCGTTCACCCTGGGCGTCTCCGACGCCACCCCGCTGGAGATGGCCAACGCGTACGCCGCCATCGCCGCCGACGGCCGGTACTGCGAGGCGATCCCGGTGCAGGCGATCTACAACCGGGACGGCACGCCGACCATGTTCCGGACCGCCTCCGGCATCGAACGGGAGGTCGCCAAGCCGCGCTGCCGGCAGGTGGTCAACGCCGACGCCGCCCGGGCGGCCACCGACGCCGCCCGCTGCCCGACCGGCGACACCCCGGCCCGGGGAAGCTGCGGCGGCTGGTCGACGGCGGACAGCGTCCGGGGCACGGTGGGCCGGCCGGTCGCCGGCAAGACCGGCACCACGGACAGCACCCGGTCGGCCTGGTTCGTCGGCTACACCCCGGAACTCGCGGCGGCCAGCTTCATCTCCGACCCGGACAACCCGTTCAACGCGGTCGGCGACGGGCAGTCCCAGATCCCGATCAAGGCGGTCTCGGAGACCCTCCGCGACGCTCTCAAGGGCACACCGCCACGCCAGTTCACCCCACCGTCGGACACCATGGTGGGCTGAGCGGACCCGCACCGACGCGCCGTCTCCGGATGGGGACGGCGCATCAGTGCAGGTCGGCGGAGACCAGGGACCAGAGTTCGAGGTCGACGCGGGCACCACGCACGTAGCCCGCGTTGCGCAACAGGCCCTCGTAGGTGAAGCCGGCCTTCTCCGCCACCCGCCGGGAGGCGACGTTGCCGGGGGCGACCCGCAGCTCGACACGCTGGAACCCGTGCTCCAGGAGCAGCGCGATGGCGAGCGCGTCCACCGCCTCGGCGGCCAGGCCGAACCCCCGGGCGTGCGGGGCCATCGCGTACGAGACCTCCGTGCACAGCGCACCCCAGTCGGTGCGCCGGGCCCACAGGCAGCCGACCACCCGGTCGTCCTCCCGCCGCAGCACCGCGTAGTGGTCGCCGTCGCCGCTGTCCCGGCGCTGCCGGGCCAGGTCGGTGCACCACGCGTACCCGTCGATCTGCCCGGACTCGTCGGCCAGCGGCAGCCAGCGCTGCGTCTGCCGGTCGGCGAAGACCTCGTCGGCGGCCTTGGCGTCGGCCGCCCCCAGCGGCCGGACCTCCGTACGCGGGGTCGAGACGGTCAGCGTCGGGAACCGGCGGACCGCCACCTGACCGATCACGCCGGGACCCCGCCGGGACCCGCGACCGCCGCCGGGTCGACCACCGACCGCGCCGCCGCCTCGACCAGACGGACGGCCATCCCCGGGTACGCGGCCCAGTGCGGGACCAGCTGCGAGGCGTGCACACCCCGCCACACGAAGCCCTCCGGCGCGCCGCCGTCCCAGCTCCACGCCGCCCGTTGCCCGGCCCGCGGGGACAGCACCGCCCGGTGGTCCTTGTGCCCGGTCACCACCGTGCCGGTCGCGGCGACCACGCTGTCGGTAAGCGCGGTCGCGGTGCGGTAGCCGACGACCAGGCCGTCCCGGCTGCTGCCCACCGCGTCCAGCACCCCGCACATCGGCAGGCCGTCGACCTCCCGGGCCAGCCACAGCAGGCCGGCGCCCTCGGCGACCACCGGGCGGCCGGTACGGGCCAGCTCGGCGACCGCGATGCAGAGCCGCCGGTTGGCGGAGAGCTGCGCCGCGTACGACTCCGGCAGGCCGCCACCGACCACCAGCGCCCGCACCCCGGCGGGCAGCGCCTCGTCGTGCAGCGGGTCGACCGTCACCACCTCGGCACCGGCCGCCCGCAGCAGCTCGGTGGTCTCCACGTGGCCGTAGGTACCGCCCGCGCCACCGGCCACCGCCACCAGCGGCCGTTCACCGGTCGACGGGCCACCGGCGGCAGCGACCTCGGCCTCGGGCGACCAGGCCGGCGCGGGCAGCGCCGGGGCGGAGCGGGCCAGCCCG
>NZ_JBFAMU010000013.1:0-29480 GCF_040656655.1 Micromonospora sp. NPDC049799 | reverse complement strand
GTCGCGACGGCGACCGCCACCGGCGTGGTCCTGGCCCGCCGCCGCAGCCCGGAACTGGCGCTGGCCGCATGACCGCCACCCTGTTCACGCTGACGTTCGCGGTGGCTGATTGCGCTGCCGGTCCTGGTGATCTACGCGATGCTGGTGATCCCGGCACTCGACCAGGTGCCGTGGTTCCTGCGCGCCGCCGGCAGCGCCTAGGCTGATCCGGTGGGGTGGGTGGGGCGACTGTTCGACACGCGGGACACGCTCGCGCGGATGCTGTTGCTCGACCTCAGCGGCGTCGGCTATCTGGTCTTCGGCACCCAGGCCGGACGTTCACCGACGGCCCTGCAGTGGTTCCTCGCGACGGTCGCGTTCGCGGTCGCGCTGGTGCTCCACCGCCGGCCGCTGGCCAACCTGCTGGTGCAGGCCGCGCTGCTGGCGGTCGCGGTCCCCGTCCTCGACGACACGACGATCAACCAGGTGGGTGCCAGCTGGGCGTTGCTCGAGGTGGCCATGCGGGCGCCCCGGCCACGCACGATCTGGCTGGCCGCTGGTCTGCTGGTCACGGTCGACCTGACCGACTCCATCGGCGACCCGTTCGGACGGGTCCTCGCCGGCGCCTTCGGGCTGCTGGTGGAGGTCGGCGTGCCGCTGCTGCTGGGCCTGGTCATCCGAACCACGCGCGAAGTCACCCGACAGGCCGAGCAGCGGGCGGCGGAGGAGCAGCGCCGGCGAGAGTCGGAGAGCCGCGCCGCCCGCGCCGACGAGCGCACCGCCATCGCCCGTGAACTGCACGACGTGGTCGCGCATCACGTGGCGTCGATGGTGCTGCGGGTCGGCGTGGCCCGGCACGTCCTCACGGACCTGCCTCCACAGGTGGGCGCGGTGTTCGACGACGTGCACGGCACGGGCACCGCGGCCTTGGCGGACCTGCGCCGGCTGGTCGCGGTCCTGCGCGACCCCGACGGGGTACGCGGTGACGCGGCGCTGACCGCGATCGAGCCGGCGGCGCTTCCGGCGGCCCTCGGCGCGGCCATCGACCGGGCCCGCCAGGCGGGTGTCACCGTGGAGGCCGACATCGACCCGGCGGTCGGTTCACTCGACGCGGTTCGGGGCCTGGCGGTGCTGCGACTGACCCAGGAGGCGCTGACCAACGTGGCCAAGCATGCCGGCACGTCCGCGCTGGCGCGCCTGTCCGTCGCCGTGGTCGACGGAGCCGTCCGATGGGAGGTCTCGGACAACGGGCGCGGACGGGTGCCGGCGGCGGTGCCGGCCGGTGGCGGCCACGGCGTCACCGGTATGCGGGAACGCGTCGACGTCCTCGGTGGTCACCTGGAGGCGGGCCCGACCGGCGAGGGTTGGCGGGTCCGCACCCTCCTCCCTGCCGCGGTCACCGCACCGACGGCTTCACCCCTCTCCCCCGCCGTCACGCCGGCCGCGTTGACGCCCCGCGCGGGCGAGACCTCGGCCGGGCCGCACGCGCCGGAGCCGGCGTGATCCGCGTCCTGCTGGTCGACGACCAGCACCTCATCCGTGCGGGTCTGCGCATGCTCTGCGACGCCCAGCCCGACATCGAGGTCGTCGGTGAGGCCGACAACGGTCGCGAGGCGATCGCCCTCGCCGCGCGGCTCGTCCCCGATGTCGTCGTCATGGACCTGCGCATGCCCGGCGTCGACGGCATCACCGCGACCAGCCGCATCCTCGCCGACCGCCCCGCCACCCGCGTCCTGGTGCTGACCACGTTCGGCGACGACGACCACCTCTATCCCGCGCTGACCGCCGGCGCCTGCGGGTTCCTGCTCAAGGACGCACCACCCGGCGACCTGCTCGACGGCGTCCGCCGGGCCGCCGCGGGCGACAGCCCGTTCAGCCAGGAGGTGCTGCAGCGCCTGGTCCAGCGCGCGGTACACGCCCGTGCCGAAGCGCCACGGCCCGCTCAGGGACTGACCACGCGCGAACAGGACGTGCTGAACCTGGTCGCCGAGGGGCTTTCCAACACGGAGATCGCCGACCGGCTCCACATCGGCGTCACCACCGTCAAGACCCACATCACCAGCCTGATGACCAAGACCGACAGCCCCAACCGGGTACGCCTCGCCCTGTTCGCCCGTGGCGCCTGAGCGGCGCCCGCGGCCGGGGTCGGGCCGGCACGGTGACGGCGATGGCGCGCTCGCAGAGGGCCCGCACGATGAGGGTTTCGATCAGGGTCAGGGGCCGGGCTCCGGGCGCAGCGAGGACAGCAGCAGGTCGGCGAAGTGGGTACCGACCTGTTGCGGGGTCAGCCGGCCGTCGCTGCGGAACCACGCGCCCAGATGGTGCACGGCGCCGAAGAAGTAGTCGACGACCAGGTCCGCCGGCACGTCGCCGCGGAAGGTCCCGGCGCGCTGGCCCTCCTCGACCAGGGAGCGGAAGCGTTCGTGGTACTCGCGGCGGGCCGCCCGCACCGCGCGCTGGCGGTCCGGCGAGAGCAGGTGCATCGACTGCAGGAACACGGTGGCGTCGTCGAGGTTGGCGATCGCGGTGACCACCACGTCCGCGGCGGCGGTGTGCAGCCGCCGCGCCACGGGCTGCGCGCCGGCCATGATGGCCTCCAGGCGCTCGCGCTGCATGCGCAGCAGCCGCTGGTAGATCTCCTGGAGCAGGTCGTCCTTGGCGGCGAAGTAGTGGTACATCGCGCCCTTGGTGACCCCGGCCGCCTCCACGATCTCCTGGACCGAGGTCTTCTCGAAGCCCTTCTCCGCGAACAGTCTGGTGGCGACCGCCAGCAGTCGCTGCGGCAGCGCCTCGCCGTCGCCCGTCCGACCCACCGGTGCCCGTCCCTCCCGGGGCCGCCTGCCGGCCCGGTGCGCCAGCCTACGCAGGTGCCGCCGGTGCGGCGGGCTCGACGCGCACCGGGATGCCGTTGAGCACGACGTTGCCCGACAGGGGGTCGACCGCCGTCTCGTCGGTGAGCACGTTGCTGTTGACGCCGGCATGCGCGCGCGCCACCGACTGGCGGGTGCCCGGCACGTCGTGGCCCCACCCGTGGGGCAGACTCACCACGCCCGGCATGGTGTCGGCGGTCACCTCCACCGCGACGACGACCGATCCGACCCGCGACGAGACGCGCGCGGCTTGCCCGGTGGCCAGCCCGAGCGTCGCCGCGTCGTCGGGATGCACCTGCAGCGTGCACCGGTCCCGGCCCTTGACCAGCGCCGGCACGTTGTGCATCCAACTGTTGTTCGACCGCAGGTGGCGGCGGCCGACGAGGACGAAGCCCTCCGGCGACGCGTCGCGGGCCTCGCGCAGCCGGGCCACGTCGGCCGCGATCGGCGACGGGCACAGGTCGACGGCTCCGGTCGGTGTGCGCAGCACCTCCGGCAGCCGCGGTCGCAGCGGTCCCAGGTCGACACCGTGCGGGTGGTCGAGCAGCCGGGTCAGGGACAGCCCGTCCGGTCGCTGTCCGAACAGGTCGCCGTACGCGCCGAACCGCAGTCGCGCGTCGAGCAGGCGTTCGGCCGGCCCGTTTCCGGCGACCAGCGACCGCAGCTCACCCGCCGGCCGGCCCAGTCCCTCGGCCGCCTCGGCGAGCACCTGGCCGAGCATCTGCTCGTGCAGCACCGCGGGGTCGGCGTCGGCGCCCTGCCCGGCGGCGATCAGCGTGAGCCGGGCGAGGATCTCGCACTCGTCGGGGACGTCGGGATCCAGTGGCAGCGCGGGCGGCGAGTAGCTCGCCACGTTGCGCACGGCCAGGGTGAGGAACGCGAAGTCGTAGTGTCCCGAGCGGGCGGGGTCGGGCGGCGGCAGCACCACGTCGGCGTGCCGGGTGGTCTCGTTCAGGTACGGATCGACGCTGACCATGAAGTCGAGCGAGCCGAGCGCGCGGTCCAGCCGTTCGCTGTTCGCCGTGGACAGGACCGGGTTGCCGGCAACGGTGATCAACGCCCGGACCTGGCCCTTCCCCGGCGTCTCGACCTCGTCGGCCAGCGTGGCGACCGGCAGCTCGCCCTTGACCTCGGGCAGTCCCCGCACCCGGCTGGCCCAGCGTCCGGTGCGGAAGCCCTTGCCCGGGCCGCTGGCGCGGACGCGTTGGTGGGCGGCGAGGGGGAACATCGCCCCGCCGGGCCGGTCGAGGTTGCCGGTCAGGATGTTGACCACGTCGACGAGCCAGCTGGTGAGGGTTCCGAACTCGACGGTGCAGGTGCCGATGCGCCCGTACACGGCGGCCGTGGGGGCGGCCGCGAGCTCGCGGGCGAGCTCGCGGATGCGCGACGCCGGCACCGCGCACCGGTGGGCCACCCGCTCGGGGGCGAACGCCGCGGCCAGTTCCCGGACGTCGTCGAGACCGGTGACGTGCTCCGCCAGCCGGCCGAGCCGCACGAGGTCCTCGTCGAAGAGGGTGTGCACGACGGCGAAGAGCAGCAACGCGTCGGTGCCGGGTCGGATGGGCACGTGCTCGTCGGCGGCGGCCGCCGTACGGGTGCGGCGGGGGTCGACGACCAGGAACCGGCCGCCGCGCGCCTGCAGCGCCCGCAGCCGGCCGGGGAAGTCCGGCGCGGTGCAGAGGCTGCCGTTGGACTCCCAGGGATTGGCGCCGAGCAGGACGAGCAGGTCGGTGCGGTCGAGGTCGGGCACCGGGATGGCGTTCGGGTCGCCGAACAGGTAGCCCGAGGAGACGTGCTTGGGCATCTGGTCGACGGTGCTGGCGGAGAAGACGTTGCGGGTGTTGAGCGACCGGACGAGCGGGCCCACGTAGAGCCCGCCGGCCATCGTGTGCACGTTGGGATTGCCGAGGTACACCGCGACCGCGTCGCGGCCGCCGGCCCGGGCGGCGTTCAGCCCGGCCTCGACGGCGGCGAACGCCTCGTCCCAGCCGACCTCGCGCAGCGTGCCGTCCACGCGCAGCAGCGGCCGACGCAGGCGGTCGGGGTCGGCGAGGAGCTGCGGGAACGCGGCCCCCTTCGGGCAGACGAAGCCATGGCTGAAGACGTGCTCGCGGTCGCCGCGGGCATGCGTGACCCGGTCGTCGGCGATGGTCAGGGTCAGGCCGCAGGTGGCCTCGCAGAGGGGACAGGTGCGGTACGCCGTGCGCGTCGCGGTCGTTCCGGGCATCGCGGGGGCCCTTCCGGTGGGATACCGACTGGTCGGTATGGTGACACGCCGCCCGGACGGCTGTCACCCCCCGCTGCCGCCACCGGCGGCAGTCACGTCAGCCGCGCTGCGCAGTCGAGGCGCGCGCCGCCGCGACGATGGCGCTCACCCCGATGCCGGCCTCGTCCATCAACTGGGCCGGCTTACCCGAGGTGGGTAGCCCGCGCACCGCCAGGTGTGCCACGCGCAGCGGCTCGGCGACGTCGGCCAGCGACTCGAGGACCGCGGAGCCCAGGCCGCCCTCCGGGTAGTGGTCCTCGACCACCACCAGCCGGCCCCCGGTGACCCGGACAGCCTCGATCAACCGCTCCCGGTCCAGCGGCTTCACCGAGTAGAGGTCGATGACCCGGGCGTTGATCCCCTCGCGCGCCAGTTCGTCGGCGGCGGCGAGGCAGTTGTGCACCGTCACCCCCGCTCCGATCAGCGCGACATGATCGTCGTCGCCGCCGCGGAGCAGTTTGCTGCCACCCACCGGGAAGGTGTCGTCGTTGTCGTAGAGGACGGGGTACCCGCCCCGGGTGGTGCGCAGGTAGGTGACACCCCTGCGGTCGACCATCTGGGCGACGAGGGCGACGCAGGACACGGCGTCGCTGGGATACAGGACCGTGGACCCCTGCACCGCGCGCATGGCCGCCAGGTCCTCCAGCCCCATCTGCGAGGGACCGTCCGCCCCGATCTCCACGCCCGCGTGGGACCCCGCCAGGGCGATGTCCGCCCGGGAGACGGCCGCCATCCGGACGAAGTCGTACGCGCGGGAGAAGAAGGCGGCGAAGGTCGATGCGAACGGCCGGTACCCGCGTACCTGGAGCCCGACCGCCGCGGCGACCATCTGCTGTTCGGAGATGAACATCTCGAAGTACCGGTCGGAGTGGGCCTCGGCGAACCGGTCGGCACGGGTGGAGTCACTGACCTCGCCGTCCAGGGCGACCACGTCCGGCCGCGACCCCACCGCGCGCAGCGCGTCACCGTACGCGTTCCGCGTGGCGACCTTCGCGCCCCTGTCGTACCGGGGCAGCACCGGCGGCTGGCCCGTGGGCGTGGTGGCCGACGGTGCGGGATCCGGCCGCGGCGTCGCCACGCGGATCTGGCGGACCCCGCCGAGAGCGTCGACGGCTCGCTCGGCCATCTCCGGTTCCAGTTGCTTGCCGTGCCATCCCGGCTGGTTCTCGATCTCCGGCACGCCCCTGCCCTTGACCGTCCGGGCGAGCACCACCGTGGGGCCCGTCGCCTGCCGGGCGCGGCCCAACGCCTCGTCGACGGCGACCAGGTCGTGGCCGTCGACGACGAGCGCCTGGCAGCCGAACGCCTCGACCCGCCGACGGTAGGTGTCCAGGTCCCACTCCAACTCGGTCGGTCCCCGCTGCCCGAACCGGTTCACGTCGACGATCGCGGTGAGGTTGTGCAGCCCGTAGTGGCCGGCCTTGTCCAGCGCCTCCCAGACGGAGCCCTCGGCCATCTCGCTGTCGCCGCACAGCACCCACACCCGGAATGGCAGACGATCGAGGTACCGGCCGGCGAGCGCGATCCCGACGCCGACGGGCAGCCCCTGACCGAGCGAGCCAGTCGCGACGTCCACCCAGGGCAGCGCCGGCGTGGGGTGTCCCTGCAGGCGCGATCCGAACTGGCGGTAGGTCTCGACCAGTTCCTGGTCGGTGATCGCACCGGCGGCCTTGAAGACCGCGTACAACAGCGGCGAGGCATGGCCCTTGGAGAAGATCAGATGGTCGTTGGCGCGACCGCGGGGGTCCGCCCAGTCGTACCGCAGGTGCCGGGACATCAGCACCGCGAGCAGGTCGGCGGCGGAGAGGCTGGAGGTCGGATGCCCCGATCCGGCTCTGGTGCTGCACCGGATCGAGTCCACCCGGAGCTGGGCGGCGAGCTCCGCCAGTTGGGTGAGGTCCTCCGCGCGCAGGGTGCGCTCAGCTTCCATCGTCACCGGCATCGCCTTTCGCGCCACGCTCGTCACGGGCAGCCCACCCGGTACGGGCCCGTCCCGCCTCACCGCTGCGGCAGCTTCCGCTGACCGCCTCCGCAGTCAACGTAGCCAGGAAGGCGGCACGTCGTCGGCGCTTCAGTGGGTCTGGGTGCCACTCCCAGGGGAATCAGCCAGAAGGTCGCGCAGTCCGGTCAGTTGCAGGACACCGTGGGCGGGGCTGTGCGGGCTCGCGGTGACGTGCAGCTCGGTGATGGCGCGGGTGACCTCGTGCAGGATCTGAACGCCGGTGCTGGTCAGGTGGGTGACAGCGGTGAGGTCGATGGTGATCGGAAGGCTGCCGCCCCGGCTTGTCTGCATGATCGCGGCGCGAAGCCGAGGGCCGGTGGCCAGGTCTACCGGGCCCTGTACGCGCAGTGTCCGGCCCGTCGGGGTCTCGATGACGGCCAGCGCGAACTCGTCGACCACGACGGGCTGCTTGTGGGGGCCGGCGGCCTGGGCGGTGGCCACGGTGCTGACGTCGGTGGCCCGGCCGACGTGATGGCGCATGCTGACGGTGGTGCCGGCTTCGGTGTGCCTGACCTCCACACGGTCGACGAGTCCCCGGATCATGGTCAGTCCGCGACCGCGACCGCCCGGGTCGTGGACCGGGGGCCGCCACTGTCCCTGATCGGTGCAGGTGAGATGGACGACGCCCTGCTCGTCCAGCCGGGCGCGCATCGTGAATGCCCCCGACGTACCGCTTCCGTAGGCGTGGTCGATGGCATTCGTGGCGGCCTCGCCTGCGGCGTGAATGAGGTCGCTGACGTCCTGCTCCCGGCCACCGATCCGATTGAGCCAGCCGCGCAGGTGCTGACGCATCGGGCGCAGCGCTGTCGGGTCGGCGGGAAGAGTGAGGTGAAGGGGCGCGACGGGCTCCGGCAGAAGGTGGGCGGCCAGGAGCGTGGTGTCGTCGCCGAAGCCGCCCCCGGCCAGGGCGAGACGTTCCGTGACCAGGGTGCAGATTCGATCGGGTAGTCGGTCCGGCAGCGTGGTGTCCTCGTCGACCACGTCGCGCCGAGCTGCCGCCGCGGCGGTGGCCAGGGCACCGGCGCTGTCGTGCAGGCTCTGTCGTGGCCGCTCGATGAGGCCGTCGGTGTAGAGCAGCAGAACATCGCCGCCCGCCAGGCGGAAGGTGTGGACCGGGGCGGGACCGGCTCCCGTGCCGAGTGGTCCCGCGGGCGTCAGAGGCAGGTACCGGCTGTCGCCCGCGGCGTCGATCACCAGCGGCGGTGGGTGTGCGTGGCTGGCCACCTCGAGTGCGCCCGTGGTGGGGTCGAGCACGGCGACGCAGGTGGTGGCCGCTCGGGTCGTGGTGGCCTGGGCCGCGAAGGCGTTCAGGACGCTCAGCACGTGCGGCAGGCTGCCGTCGGACTGCAACGCCTGCCGGGTGACGGTGCGGAGTTGACCCATCGCCGCAGCCGCCTGCGCACCGTGCCCGACCACGTCGCCGACGGTCAGTGCGAGCCGCCCGTCGGGCAGGGGAACGACGTCGAACCAGTCCCCGCCGGCGACGAGGTCGTTGCCCGCGACGAGGTAGTGAGCGGCGACCTGAACGCGGGGCAGGACGGGCAGCACGTCGGGCAGGAGGCTGCGCTGCAACTCCAGGATCAGACCAGCGGCTTGGCGGTAGCGGCGTTCGGCGGTGGCGGCGGCGGCTTCGGCGGCCCGCCGGGCGGCCACCACGGGCGTGGCGTCGACAGCCTGCACGATCACCCCGCGGACCGAGCCGTCCGGGTTGCGCCACGGCGCCATGTCGAAGGTGTAGAACGCCTCGGTCAACCGGCCGTCGCCGTCACGGTCGGTCAGGACGCGCTGCTCGTAGCCGTGCGAACGTACGCCCTGAAGGGCCTGGTCGAGGAGTTCGAAGATGTGCTGACCTGCCAGTTCGGGTACCGCTTGCCTGAAGGGTTCGCCGATCAGACCGCTGCGGTTGCCGACGGCCGCTCGCACCGCCGGATTCGCGGCGACGACCCGCAGCTCGGGACCTTCGAAGATCCACACGAATCCGGGCAGGTCCTCGAAAGCGTCGACCACCGCCTCAGGGTCGCCGGAAGACCAGCGAGGTTCATGCGGACGCACCATTGGTGTTACCCCTAACCCGGCGTGGCTAGCAGCACCTTGCCATTTCCACCCTCATTACGCCAATCCGTTGCATCGCGCTTGCGGGAAACGGGGCGTGGATTGCCGGACCGGGATGAGCGCCAGCGGGGTTTGGGTTGATCAACTGCTGGGTAGATCGAGCGGGCCAGCAACGGGTACGACCCGACAGACGTGGAGGGAAAGGCAGGTCAGTCCGTGGTGAATTCGGGCCGCAGGCCGACCAGGTCGAGGACGGTGACGGTGATCCGGGACGGCTCGCGCAGCACCAGCGTGCATCCGCCCGAGGCGACCCGCCCGCGCACCGTCAGCAGCGCCGTGATCCCGGCGGCGCTGAAGAAGTCCACGCCGCTCATGTCGAGCACCAGCACCGGGGGCGGTTGGCCGGCCATCACGCCGTCCACGAGGTCGACGAGCAGGCCGACGGTGTCCATGTCGAGTGGCCCGCGGACGCTCAGCACCGTCGCCGGGCCTTCCCGTGCGACCGCGAGGGACAGAGTCGACCGGCGGGGGGTCCCCCGCACCGCCCGGGATGGCGCCTGATGGACGGACATGAGCTGCTCCTCGGTGAGGATGTCGGGACCGGGTCGGCGCTCGGCCCGCCGTCGGCGGGTGGCACTGGTCCTGGGCTCATGTCCGAACCCACGTCGACCCTAGCCTGCTCCCGCCCGATCCGCACCCTGCCCCTCGGGCAGCGCGGGCCCGCCGGCGACGAATCGCACTGCCCGGCGGCTCCTCCGGGGAGCGGGCCAGGACAATCCTCATCTTCGGTGGAACAACGGACACATGGTTTTCAGGAGGTGGCGGTGGTGTCCGACGCTGCTGAATCGCACCTTGCCTCGGCGTACGGCCGGCTGTTGACCCTGCTCGCGGATTCGCTGCACGTCGACCTGTTCCTCGACCAGGTCGTCCGGGTGGCCGCGGAGGTCGTCACTCCCGCGGTGGCCTGCGGGCTGACCATGCGCCGGGACGGCGGCGCCTTCACCGTCGCCAGCAGTGGCGACCTCGCCGCGAAGGGCGACGAGATCCAGTACGGCGCCGACGAGGGGCCCTGTCTCGAAGCCCTGCGCCGTGGACGGGTCGTCGAGGTCGACGACCTGCGCGCGGACCGCCGCTGGCGCCGCTACCGGGAACACGCGCTGCGGCTCGGCATCGTCAGCTCGCTGTCGCTGCCGATGACGGTCGACCGGGAGACCGTCGGGGCGTTGAACCTCTACGCCACCGAGCCCGGAGCCTTCACCGAGAAGGCACGCCGGAACGCCGTGGCGTTCGCCGACCAGGGGACGGCGGCGCTGGCCATCATCCTCCGCCAGGCCGACCAGGCGCTGTTGCACCAGCAGCTCACCGACGCGATGGCCTCCCGCAGCGTCATCGACCAGGCCCTCGGGGTGCTGATGGGCCAACAACGGTGCACCGCCACGGAGGCTTTCGCCCTGCTCCGGGCGGCGTCGCAGCGCCGTAACCGCAAACTGCGCGACGTCGCTGTGGAGATCATCACGCAGGTCACCGGCGAGTCCCCGCACCCGGCGCCCCGGTTCGTGACGCCCCGCCAGCAGTCGTGACCAGCGCGGCGGCCTAGGGTGGGCGGCATGGCAAGCCCGGCCCCCGTCGCCGACGGATCCGCGGACCAGAACCCCCTCACCCGGCTGACACTGGACGAACTCCGTCAGCGCACCAGCGTGAAGTGGCGCATGCACCCGCCCGACGTGCTCCCCCTCTGGGTCGCGGAGCTGGACGTACCCCTCGCTCCCCCGGTTGGCGACGCCCTGCACCGCGCGATCGACCTCGGTGACACCGGGTACGCGCACGGCACGGCGTACGCGGAGGCGGTCGGCGACTTCGCCGCCCGGCGCTGGGGCTGGAACGGCTTCCGCGCCGACCACACGACGGTCGTACCGGACGTGATGATGGGCATCGTCGAGGTCCTCCGGCTCGTGACCGATCCCGGAGACGCCGTGGTGGTCTGCTCCCCCGTGTACCCGCCCTTCTACGCCTTCGTGGCTCACGCCGGCCGACAGGTGATCGAGGCACCGCTCGGGCCGGACCTGCGGATGGACCCGGCCGCCCTCGACGAGGCCTTCCGCCGGGCCCGGTCCTGCGGCCGCCGGCCGGCGTTCCTGATGTGCAACCCGCACAACCCGACCGGCACGGTCCACCGCCGCGACGAACTCGAGGCCGTCGCCACACTGGCCGACCAGCACGGCCTGCGGGTGATCTCCGACGAGATCCACGCCCCCCTGGTGCTCCCCGGGGCGCACTTCACGCCGTACCTCACCGTGGCCGGTGCGGAGAACGCCTTCGCCCTGGTCTCCGCCTCGAAGGCGTGGAACCTCGCCGGCCTCAAGGCGGCGCTCGCCGTCGCCGGGCCGCGGGCCGCCGCGGACCTCGACCGCATGCCGGAAGAGGTCGGCCACGGGCCGAGCCACCTGGGCGTCGTCGCGCACACCGCCGCGTTCCGCGCCGGCGGACCGTGGCTCGACCTCCTCCTCGACGGCCTCGACGCCAACCGCACGCTCCTGCGGACGCTGCTGGCCACGCACCTCCCGTCGGTCACGTACCACCGCCCCGAGGGCACCTACCTGGCCTGGCTGGACTGCACGAGGCTGGGCATCGACACCGGGCAGCCGGGCGGCGGACCCGGCGTGGCCAGTGACGTCGCCGGGCCCGCGAAGATGTTCCTCGACCGCGCGCGGGTCGCCCTCAGTTCCGGGCACGTCTTCGGCACCGGCGGGGCGGGCTTCGTGCGCCTCAACTTCGGCACCTCGCCGACGATCCTCACCGAGGCCGTCACCCGCATGGGCCGGGCGGTCGACGCGCACCGGTCGGCGGGATGAACCGTCACGGGGCATTGCCCTGCGACATCGCCCACGGCACCATGATCAGAATGACCGAACGCCTGGACTGGGTGGACCGCTACGTCGCTGGTGAACGAGACCAGGTCTGGCATGAGATGAGACAGCTGGGCAGTCGCGTCCGTGACGCAGCGTTCGCCTCAGAGGCGCAGGCGGTATGCGACGAGATGGCCGGGCTCGCGCGGAGCAACATCGAGACGCTGATCTCGCGCCTGCGCCAGCAGGGCTACCGATTCCACAAGAACGACGACGACCAGACTCCGACCGAGCCGTACGCGGCACCTGGACCTCAGGCAGAAGAGCACCTTCGCTGGTTGGAGGAGCGTCTCGGCCCGCTCCCGATGGCGCTGTCGTCGTGGATCCGCATCGTCGGCGACGTGTGGCTGGTCGGGACGCACCCGGAGTGGACCGGTTCCGCAGCGGCCGACCCGCTCGTGCTGGAAGTAGCAGGTTCGCGCTACGACGACGGCGACATCCGGGAGTACTTCGCAGGAGAGATCGAGGCCTGGCAGGAGGAGCAGGACGAGCCGTTCGTGCTTCCCCTTGCGCCCGACCACTTCCACAAGGACAACGTGAGCGGAGGTGCCCCCTACGGCATCCTTCTTCCTGATGCGTGCGCCGACGCTCACTTCGTTGGTGAGGCCGGTATGCCTTTCGTGTCCTACCTGAACTGGGTGTTTCAGTATGGGGGCTTTCCGCGACCGACGGGCGACCAGGCGCAGTGGCGAGTCACCTACCAGCTGCGAAAAGACCTCCACCGCCTCTGACGAGGCGCGGCGTGACTCCGTCACGGGTTCGCTCCAACCGCAGGCTCGGCGGATCGCCGTGAACCAGACTTCGATTTGATGGGAAGCCCCGTGCGCCGCTGGATGTCCGTCCTAACCCTGACCGTGCTGCTCGCCGGTTGCGGTGCCGGCGAACAGGTCGAGCCCCGAGCGTCGACGCCGGTCTGGCAGAGCGCCGCGCCGACCACCCCGGCCGCGCTGACGCCCGCCGAGGCGAAGAGCCGCTACCTGGCGATCGTGGCGCCGTACAACATCGCGTTGGAAGAGCTGGAGGACGCGGCCAACGCCGGGAAGCCGTGGCGGACGGTCCGGACGCTGGCCGCCGAGGTGGCCCGGACGAACGCGGCGCACGCGGTCGAGCTGCGCGAGGCGGTCTGGCCGGCGGAGGTACGGGCGCCGATGGCCGCACTCCTCAAGGAGAACGACGTCGCGCTACGGCACTGGCGGCGGGCCGGCGAGGCGGCGGACGCCGACGCGCTGATGCGGGAGATCCGAGCCGCAGCGGCGCACAGTGGCGCCACGGAGGCCGGCCGGGTGCGGACCGCCCTGGGGCTGCCCGCGTACCGGGAGGGCTGACCTTGGGTGGGATCGTCGCCGGGGTACGGCGGCGTCCGCGGGTCCGCGCGGACGCGACGACCCTCGTAGGGTGACGGCATGGCTGAGCGATCTCTGACGTTGATGGCGGTGCACGCCCACCCCGACGACGAGGCGACGAGCACCGGTGGTGTCCTTGCCCGCTACGCGGCGGAAGGGATCTCGACAGTGCTGGTGACCTGCACCGACGGGCGATGTGGCGACGGTCCTGGCGGGGTCAAGCCCGGCGACCCGGGGCACGAGCCGGCCGCCGTGGTGGCGATGCGCCAGGAGGAACTGGAGGCCAGCTGCGCGGCGTTGAAGGTCACCCACCTGGAGACGCTCGGCTACGCCGATTCCGGGATGATGGGCTGGCCGACCAACGACCTGCCCGGCGCGTTCTGGACGACCCCGGTGGCGGAGGCGGCGGACCGGCTGGCGGAGCTGATCCGGCGGCACCGCCCGGACGTGGTCGTCACGTATGACGAGAACGGCTTCTACGGCCATCCGGACCACATCCAGGCCCACCGGATCACCATGGCCGCCGTCGCGATGACGGACATCCCCGCGAAGGTGTACTGGACCACCGTGCCGCGCTCGGCGTTCGAGGAGTTCGGCCGGGTCATGAAGGAGATCGGCGTCGAGTGGGCCGAGCCGGACGCGGCGTCGGCGGATCAGGTGCCGCAGCTCGGTCTGCCCGACGACGAGATCACCACCTGGGTGGACACGAGCAGCTACGGCGCCCAGAAGTTCGACGCGTTGGCCACGCACGCCAGCCAGACCGAGAACATCTTCTTCCTGCAGCTGGGCAGGGAGCGGTTCACCGAGCTGATGGGCATGGAGACCTTCGTCCGGGTCCGCGACACCACCGGCGCGCCGGTACCCGAGAACGACCTGTTCGCCGGCCTGCGCTGACTCGTATCGGGTGGGGGCGAGCAGGAGCACCGGCAGCGTCAGTCCGCGGCACCCCGGACGTGCTTGACGCAGTCGGCGTGGAGGGTGGACCAGGGCACGTCGAAGATCTCGTCGGACGTCTGCCGCGGGATCCGACGGTCGTGGATCACCGCCTTGACGAAGGCGAAGACCCGCTCCTCGCCGAACCGTTCGACGAGGTATCGGACGGCGAGGTACGCGATCCCGTAGCTACCGACCACCCGCGCGTCCGGGGTGTCGTCGGTGGGTGCGAGGGTGTCGAGCTTCCCGTCCCAGCCGCGCTTGACCAGCCGCCGCGTCTCGGTCAGCCCGTTGTACCGACCCACTGTGGCGGCGTACTCGGCCAGCCCTTCCGTCAGCCACCACGTCGAGTCGTCCAGACCGTCGTGGTCGGGCAGCGAGGCGACGTGGGTCAGCTCGTGCCGCAGCAGCTCACCCAGCCCGGCGGCGGTGTACCTGTCGTGCCTGACCACGACCTCGTGGTCGCCGCCGAGGCCGATGGCGTACCCGGCGACCCACTCCGGTTGCTCGCCGCCGTACCAGCGTTTCCACTCCTTGGGGCCGGCGTAGTAGACCCGGTACCGGTCCGGTCGGTCGCCGGTCACGACGTACTGATCGGCGGTCCGCGCCGCCGCCTCGGCCCGCGCCAGCAGGTCCGGCAAGTGCCGGCGGAACGCGGGGGTCGTCGCCACGAGCGTGCGCCTGCCCACCGCCACGACCATGTTGCTGATCTCCCAGGGCAAGGCACCAGCCTGTACGGTCCCCCGGCCGGCCAGCTGCGGCACGGGCTCGGACTGCGCCAGTTCGAGCAGGCGCGGCTCCGCTCCGCCGTCGCGCCACCGCGTCTCGGCGAGCACAGAGCTGGGCCGGCGGCAGTCCGGCACCGCGAAGCAGTACCGGAACTCCACCGACAGCCGCCACTCACCCGGTCGTCCGGCCTCGGTGGGCAGGCCCTTCGGCCGGCCCTGCCAGTCGCTCACCCGCAGCGCCCGCAGCGTGGCGAACCGGCGGCGGAGGTTGGCGTGCACGGCCGGTTCCGCGATCGCCAGGAACGCGGCCTGGTCTCCGCTGAGCAGCGCGCCGGACTGCCGATCCAGCTGCACGGTGATCCGCTCCGCGAGCTTCCGAGCGGCGCGGGTGGTCGGGTTCTCCGCCGGTGCCGCGATCCGCGCGAGCGTCGCGTCGGTCCCGCGGACCGCACCGGCCGGCAGCACCGTCGACGCGCCGCCGGCGAGCAGCAGCAGGACCACGACGAACGCCGTCCACAACGGCCAGCGCCGGCGAGGTCGCCGGTCGGGCAGCGGATACGGCGCCAGCCCGGTCCCGGCGGGCGTGGTCGGCGGGTGGTCGTCGGCCACAGGCTCCCCGTACGTCACGCAGCGAAGGGTACGGCTGCGCCGCCACGCGTCCTCCCCGGGGCTGCCCATGTCAGCGGTTGCGGGGGGATACCAGGCCGCATTCGTAGGCGAGGACCACGAGCTGGGCGCGGTCGCGGGCACGGAGCTTGACCATGGCCCGGTTGACGTGGGTCTTCGCGGTCAGTGGGCTGATCACCATACGGTCGGCGATCTGGTCGTTGGACAGGCCCTGCGCGACCAGGACGACGGCCTCACGTTCGCGGTTGGTCAGCCCCTCCAGGCCCGGGCCGGCGGCCGGGTGGAGCGGCTCGGAGACGTACCGGTCGATCAGCTTGCGGGTGATCGACGGCGCGAGCAGCGCGTCGCCGCGCGCGGCGACACGGATGGCGTGGAGGAAGTCTTCCGGCTCGATGTCCTTGACGAGGAAACCGGCCGCGCCGGCGCGCAGCGCGTCGAAGACGTGTTCGTCGAGCCCGTAGTTGGTCAGGATGACGACGTGCACCCGGGCCAGGGCCGGGTCCGCGGCGATGCGCCGGGTCGTCTCGATGCCGTCCATGACCGGCATCTGGATGTCGACGAGCGCGATGTCGGGCAGGTGTTCCCGGACGAGAGCCAGGCCCTCCCTGCCGTCGGCGGCCTCGGCCACCACCTCGATGTCGTCCTCGACGTCGAGGAGCGCGCGGAAGCCGCTGCGAAGGAGCGGCTGGTCGTCGACCAGCAGGACACGGATCATGATGTTCGGCCCACGGGAAGTTCGGCGTGGACGGTGAAGCCGCCCTCGTGCCGTGGTTCGGCGCGCAGCCGACCGCCGAGGGCCGTGACGCGCTCGCGCATCCCGAGCAGTCCGACGCCGGGCACCGGGGCGGTGTCCGGCATGGCCGTGCCGTCGTCCTCGACGCGGATGGCCAGCGCGTCCGGACGGTAGTCGATCCGGATCGACGCGGTGACGGCGGAGGCGTGACGGGCGATGTTGGTCAGCGACTCCTGCACGATCCGGTACGCGGTCCGGTCCACCGCGGCCGGCACGTCGTGTCGCTGTCCTTCGACCGTCAACGTCGCGTCCAGGCCGGTCGCGCGGGCCCGTTCCACGAGTTCCGGGAGGTGGTCGAGCCCGTGCGGCGGGGCCTTGCCGTCGTCGCGCAGCGCCTCCAGGGTCGCTCGCAGCTCCCGGGTCGCCTCACGACCGGCCTCCCGGATCGCCAGCAGGGCCTCCGGGACCTCCTCCCCACGCTTGCGGGCCAGGTGGACGGCGACCTCGGCCTGCACCTTGATGATCGAGATCTGGTGGGTGAGCGTGTCGTGCAACTCCCGCGCGATGTGCAGCCGCTCGTCGTCGGCGCGACGGCGCGCGGTCTCCTCTCGGGTGCGCTCGGCTTCGTCCGCCCGCCGCTCGGCCTGCCGCAGCGCTTCACCCGCGGCACCGGCGGCGACCAGCCAGGCCAGCTCGAGGGCGCCCCTTCCCCGTGCGAGCGCCTCGCTCACGGACATGTCCTGCGGCAGGGTGAGAGCCGCGAGCGGAAGAGCGGCCAGCATCAGCACAGCCGCCACGACCGTGACGCCGCGGTGGCCCGCGCGCACGGCGGCGTACACCGCGAACAGGAACGCGACGGCGGGCACGTCGAAACCGACCGCCTGGTAGCCCACCGCGCAGAGCCCGGTGACGGCCAGGACGGGCACCGGGGCCCGGCGGCGCGCGGACAGCGCCAGACCACCCGCCACCAACAGGGTGTAGCCGAGCAGGTCGAGGTCCGTGGCGACGTGTTTCCCGGACAGCGCGGCGACCAGCAGCGTCGCTGCGACGCCAACGGCGATGGCCCCATCTCTGACGCCGGCCGGAACGCCGACCCGTCCTGTGTACACAAGCGCACCCTAGCCAGGTTCGGCCGCGGGCGACTCCTCCTGGCTGACGAGCCGCTGCCTACCGCACACGCGGTACCTCCCCGCCGCCTGCGACGTCCGCAGCAGTCGGATGCGCCACCGGTGGCAGCGCGAAGTGCGTACGCCTGCAGGACGACCGGCGGTGGGCCCGGGCGACATGATCAGGCGGCGACATCCGGACCTCGGGAACGAGACGCAGGAAAGAGGAGAGCCATGAGCTCAGGAACGCTGAAGACGATCCGTCTGGTGCTTGCCGCCGCCGCGGCCACCCTGCTCGGAGGGTTCGGGCTCGCCGCACCGGCGGCCGCGTACGTCTCGGCCCAGCCGGCCGCCGCCAGCGTCTCCACCATGAGCGCCGGGCGACTCGGGGCCTCGGTGGCCGCCGTGCTGGGGCTGGCCGGTGTGATCATCGCCGGACTGGCTCTGGCCCGCCGCACCAGTCGTGTCGGCACCGGGACCGGACGACACGGAGCCACCGTGGCCCTCGCCGCGGGGCTGATCGGCATGGCCCTCGGCGGGCTGGTGGTGGCCACCTCCGACAGCGGCATCGGCACCGGCAACGGCCGGGGCGGGGCCTACGTGGCCGTGGTCGTGGGGCTGATCGCCACGGTCCTGGGTGGACTGGCTCTGCACCGCTCACGCCGCACCGGCTGAGCGGCCGGCCCGGCCATGGTGGGGCGGTGCCATGTCGCGGGTTCTGCCCTCGGGGCGCTCTCCGGCGGGTGTGGGGAGCCCTCCATGGCACCGCGAGGATGGGCAGCGGCAGGTCGCCATCGGGTACTACTGCGCGTTCCACCGGCCTGTCGACGGTGTTGATGGAACGATGTAAGACGTGGGAACCGCGAAAACTGCTATGCCTGCCATCTCGCCGCTCTCCGGCGAGCCGATCAAGCGCGCCGATGCCGAGCGGCTCGCGGAAGTGCTGAAGGCCTTCGCCGATCCGGCTCGACTGCGACTGCTCAGTCTGATCCAGTCGGCTCCGGAGGGCGAGGCGTCCGTCACCGACCTCACCGCGCCGCTGAATCTCTCCCAGCCGACCGTCAGTCATCACCTCCGGATCCTCACCGAGGCGGGTCTGCTCGAGCGCGAGAAGCGCGGCGTCTGGGCGTACTACCGCCTGGTGCCGTCCGCGATCGCGGCGATAGCCGACCTGTTGACGCCGCCCCGCAAGCGGGCGACGAAGAGAGCCCGCTGACGGGCAGGATGATCCGACGCGCACCGCCCTTCGGCCACGGCGAAGAACGGCGAACCGCACGTCGACCGAGACGGCGGAACCCGGGAGCATCGTGTGCTCCCGGGTTCCGCCGTCGTAGGTACGTACGATCAGACAAGCTGCCCGACAGGTCGGGTCAGTGGATGACGACGGGGGTTTTGATCTGCTCGTCGCCCGGCTGGTCGTCCAGCAGGTGCGAGCGTTCCCGCCGACGGGGCAGGAACGCGGCCGGGATGAACGTCAGCAGTACCAGCGCGAAGCCCACCCAGAACGTCGTGGCGAAGGAGTCGGCGGCGAAGTCGAGCCCGCGCTCGATGACCGACGGCTCGACCGGGAACTGCTGGGTCAGCTCCGGCCGTTGCTGCACGGCGATGGCCAGGCCGGCTTCGGTGACCGGGGCGCCGTTCGGGTCCACCGCGCCGGGGATCGGCCGGGAGTTGTTCAGCTCGTTGGTGAGGATCACCGACATCACCGCGGCGCCCACGGAGCCGCCGATCTGTTGGAGGATGTTCACCAGGGTCGAGCCGCGGGCCACCTCCGGACCGGAGAGGGTCCGCAGCGCCGAGGTCATGATCGGCATCATCGTGCCACCCATGCCGAGACCCATCACGAACAGCGAGCCGCACAGCAGCACGTACGACGTGTTCGGGTCGACCTGGGTGAAGGTGAAGAACCCGGCCGCGATCAGCACCAGCGCGAACGGCACCGTACGGCCCACCGGCACCTTGTCGGCCAGCATGCCGGCGATCGGCATGGTGACCATCGCACCGAGGCCCTGCGGCGCCATCAGCAGGCCGGCGGTTAGCGTCGACTCGCCGCGCACCTGCAGGAAGTAGCTGGGGAACAGCAGGCCGGCGCCCATGAACGCGATGATGAACACGAACAGGGTCACCGACGCGATGGTCAGGCTGCGGTTACGGAACAGCCGCAGGTCGAGCAGCGGGTGCCGCGGCTTGAAGGAGTAGAGGACGAACGCCACCACCAGCGCCGCGCCGACCAGCATGGGCAGCCACACCTCGGGGTCGGCGAAGGTGCCGGCCTCGGGCAGTGTGGAAACGCCGTACAGGAAGAGGGCCAACCCCGGCGAGAGCATCAGCATGCCGAGGAAGTCGAACGACTCCGAGGGTTCGGGGTTGTCCTTCGGCAGGGCCATCTGGGCGTAGACGAGCCCGATCGCACCGATCGGCAGGTTGATCAGGAAGATCCAGTGCCAGCTCGCCACGTCGATCAGCCAGCCGCCGAGGATCGGGCCGCCGATCGGGCCGAGCAGCATCGGGATACCGAGAACGGCCATCAACCGGCCGATCCGGTGCGGACCCGCGGCCCGCGTCATGATCGTCATGCCGATCGGCATCAGCATGCCGCCGCCGAGGCCCTGCAGCACCCGGTACCCGATCAGCTCTCCGATCGTGTCGGCGGTGGCGCAGAGGCCCGACCCGATCGTGAACAGCGCCAGGGCGATCATGTACAGCCGTTTGGTGCCGAACCTGTCCGCCGCCCACCCGCTCAGCGGGATCACCGTGGCCAGCGCGAGCGTGTAGCCGGTCATCGTCCATGCGACGCGGGCGTAGGAGGCGTCGAACTCGCTCTGGAACGTCGGCAGCGCCACGCTCACCACCGTCACGTCGAGGATCGACATGATCGCGCCGAGCACGACGACGCCCGCCACCTTGAAGACCGCGGCGTCGAGCTTGTCCGATGTCGGGACAGGCTGCGGTGTCGCGACAGGTTGCTGTGTCACGAAATCTCCTGAGTCAGATTGGCCGAACGGATGAGCGGTGGTGGCCGGCGCGGCGCGTGCCAGGACAGGGGCGCGACGTGCTGAGGGGTGAAACCGCAGGAAGACTAACCGCCGACACCGACACCCCGCCGCTTGTTTAGCGACCGGCAGAGGGCCACGTGAGGCCGATCACGCCCGGCGCCCGGGCAACCGGCGGCGAGCCCGTACCACGGTCGCGGTGCGCGTGGGAGCGGCGAGACCTTCTCCTTGCTCATGAGATCGCGGACGGACAGCGTCAACGGCAGCTGAGCAGGGTGCACATCCACGGCGAGGGACACCGTCGTGGGTACACCTGTCAGCCGGACACCTCTGCGGCGCCTGACGTCGGCAGCCGAAGCCGCATGGCGGGGGACGTCGTGCGGACGAAGCCCAGCGAGCGGTAGAGCGGCTCCCCGCCTACGGAGGTGCGCAGGTCCACGGTCCGGATACCGCGGTCGCCGTACCAGGCGAGCAGTGCCGTCATACAAAGCCGGGCGTACCCCCGCCGCCGCTGGTCCGGCTCGGTCACGACGTTGAAGACGTATCCGCGCTCGCTCGTCGGGTCGTCCGGCCCGCCGAGCCGGCAGTCGACGGCACCCACCGCAGAGGCAGCCAACGCGCCGGGCCGGTCAGCGCGGTCGACGACGAAGGCGACCATGGTGGGGTCCGGAGCAGCGAGCCGGGTCCGGAGGGTCTCGAACGCCGCTCGCTGCCACCCGTCGGCGGCCGACCCACGCGGGGCGATCTCGCCCAGGAACACGCCGCGCAGACGCACCAGCTCCGCCGCGTCCGCCGCCGTCGCCCTGCGCGCCTCACCCATGGCCCGGAAGAGTAGTCACCGCGCGGACGACCCTGCCGGGGCATCGTCGCCGGGCACCGCACGGACGGTCGTCACTCGCCGGCGTGCCGGCACCGGCGAGCGTCGTAGCTGACCGGGATCTCCGGGCCCGAGTACCGCTTGCCGCCCTCGAAGGGGTCGTGCGTGGCCGGCTCGGTCACGGGTGCCGGACCAGGTCGGCATACTCGGCGTGGCGGCCGATGTAGGAGGCGACGAACGAGCAGAGCGGGACGACGGATCGGCCCTGCCGTCGTACGTCGTCCAGCGCCTCCCCGACCAGTCGCGAGCCCAGTCCGCGCCCCTCGTGGGCGACGTCCACCTCGGTGTGGGTGAGGACCACGCGGTCGTCGACGAGGCGGTAGTCGGCGAAGCCGGCGAGGGTGCCGTCGACCAGAACCTCGTACCTCGTCATGTCCGGATTGTTCCGAACGACGATCATGTCCCCGTCGCTCACTGTCCGCCTCCGTGGTCGATCAGGCCCCGTGTCCCGGCACGTGCGCGGGCGACGATCCGCCCCCGCTCCGACTCCGGGAAGCGGTCGAGTCTGGCGCGGACCTCGTCCGCGTCGACGTCGGCGCCGAAGAGCTCGGTGCCGGGTTCGAAGCGTATGCCGTCGGCGAGGGGACCGGCGATGACCGGGTCGAAGCCGAGCGCGTCCACGAGGGCGGCGACGGCGGCGAGATCGGCGGAATCGTCGCCGGCGATCGCGACGGCCGTGCGTCCGGCGGCGCCCGCGGGTCGGGCCTTGTCCTCGATGTCGTGGTAGCCCACGTGGTTGAACGCCTTGACGACACGGGCGCCCGGAAGGAACGCCTGGACGATCTCGCTGGAGGACGTCCGTGCGTCGGTGAGGTCGTCGCGGATGCCGTCGACCTCCCACCAGTAGTTCATGGCGTCGACGACGAGCTTTCCGCGCAGGGCGTCCGCGGGAATGGTGCGGTACCTGCCGAGCGGGAGGGCGAGGACGACGATGTCGGCGCGGGCCGCGGCGTCGTGCGCGGTCGTGGCGACCGCGCCGGGAGTGAGCACCTCGACGGTCAGCGCGATCCGCGCGGGATCGCCGGAGCCGGCGATGAACACCCGGTGACCGGCGGCCAGGGCGAGCCGGGCCAGCACGGTGCCCAGCTTGCCCGCACCGAGGATGCCGAGGGTCCGGGGGCCGTCGGGGGCGGTGTCGTTCATGTCGTTCCCTTCCGTTCGGTGCTGAGCCGTCGGTAGGTCAGCCGGCGAGGATGTCGCGGACCATGGGGATCACCTTCGTGCCGTACAGCTCGACGGCTCGGAGGCGGGCGGAGACCGGCTGCGCGCCCGCGGTGTAGATGAGGTCGAACCGGCCGACCCCGAGGTCGTCGATCGTGCGGGCGATCCTGCGGGCGACGGTCTCCGGCGAGCCGATGTAGAGGGATCCCTGCGCGATCTCGGCGTCGAACTCGGCGCGGCGGATCGGCGGCCAGCCGCGCAGGGCGCCGATCCGGTCCCGGATGACCCGGTAGTGCGGCCAGAACACCTCCCTGGCCTCCTCGTCGGTGTCGGCGACGAAGCCCGGCGAGTGCATGCCGACCGGATGCGCGGTCGTGCCGAACTGGGCCGCGGCCCGCCGGTACAGGTCGAGGTAGGGCGCGAAGCGCGTGGGCGGGCCACCGATGATGGCGAGCATGAGCGGCAGGCCGTGACGTGCGGTGCGTACGACCGACTGCGGCGACCCGCCGACGCCCACCCAGGTGGGGAGGCGTCCCGACTCGGTCTTGGGGAAGACGTCGGCGTCCCGCAGTGGGGCGCGCAGGGTCCCGCTCCAGGTGACCGGCCGCTCGTCGAGCAGCTTCACGAAGAGGTCGAGCTTCTCCTCGAACAGCGCGTCGTAGTCGGCCAGGTCGTAGCCGAACAGCGGGAACGACTCGGTGAACGAGCCGCGTCCGAGGATGACCTCGGCGCGGCCGCCGGACAGCGCGTCCACGGTGGCGAAGCGCTGGAACACGCGTACGGGGTCGTCCGAGCTCAGCACGGTCACCCCGGAGCCTAGGCGGATGCGCGAGGTGCGCGTGGCGATCCCGGCGAGCACGGTCTCCGGGGTCGACACCGCGTACTCCGGTCGGTGGTGCTCGCCGATGGCGATGGCGTCGACGCCGAGGGCGTCGGCCAGCACCGCCTCGTCGACGACCTGCCGGATCGCGGCGGCGTACGAGACCGGGGTCCCCGCGTCGTCCTCCGGCACGTCGCCGAAGGTGTCGAGGCCGAACAGGAGGTCAGACATGGAGGGGCTCCTCGGCGAGTAGTTCCCGCACGCGCGGGGCGACCTCACGGCCGAGCAGTTCGATGCTGCGGGCGCGGGCCTGGCGGGGTAGGTGCATGACGTCGTACTTAAGGTCGAAGCGGCTGAGCCGCAGGTCGCGGGCCATCGTGGCGATCTTCCGCGCGACCGTCTCGGGCGAGCCCACGAAGAGTGCTCCGGTGTCGATCTCGGCCTCGTACCGTTCCCGGGTCGGCTTGTAGAAACCGCGCTCCCGGGCGACCTGCCGCACGACCGGTTGCCAGTAGCGCCACCAGGTCTCCGCGGCCTCCTCGTCGGTGTCGGCGACGAGGCCGAGCGAGTGCTGCCCGACCGGCTGCGCGGAGTGCCCGTACTGGTCGAGCGCGCGGTGGTAGAGGTCAACGTGGCCGGCGAACCGTTGCGGGCGCCCGCCGATGATCGCCAGCATGAGCGGAAGCCCGTAGCGGGCGGCGCGGATCACCGAGTTCGGGCTGCCGCCCACACCGATCCAGGTCGGGATGCCACCCGGCCCCATCCGCGGGTGCAGGCGCTGCCCGACCAGCGGGCTGCGGACGGTGCCCGACCAGGTCACCGGGTCCTCCCGCTGGAGCCGCACGAACAGGTCGAGCTTCTCCTCGAACAACTGCTCGTAGTCGGCCAGGTCGTAGCCGAACAGCGGGAACGACTCGGTCGCCGAGGCGCGCCCGAGGATGAGCTGCGCGCGGCCGTTCGACACCGCGTCGAGTGTCGAGAACTCGTGGTAGAGCCGGACGGGGTCGTTCGTGCTGAGCACCGTGACCGAGGTGCCGAGCCGGATGCGCCCGGTGGCCGTCGCGATCGCCGCGAGCAGCACGGGCGTCGCCGAGTCGGTGAAGCCCTCCCGGTAGTGCTCCCCCACGCTGAACACGTCGAGGCCGACCGATTCGGCGAGCTGCGCCTCCTCGACGATCAGCCGGAGGGTCTCGGCGTCGCTCAGGACACGGTCACCATCGGTGGCCACCTCGCCGAACGTGTTGAGCCCCAGTTCGAAGCCTTCGGCGCCCATGGTGTCCTCCTGCTCCGTTACCCGGGGTGCGGCGTGTCCCGCCCTGTGACCGCCAACCTGATTGACGTGTCAATTATGCCCGGTATGATTGACACGTCAATTGGAGGACGGATGACGGAGAACACACGCCAGCAGCGCAGACGGCAGCTGCCGACGACGGAGCAGCTACGGATCTGGCGCGACTTCATCGAGACGGCGGAAGCGCTCAGGTCCGAGCTGTCGTCCCGGCTGCAGAGCGAGTCCTCGCTGTCGCCCGGCGACTACGTGGTCCTGCTCGCCCTCAGCGAGGCCGAGGGGCGGCGGATGCGCTCCTCCGAGCTCGCGGCGGGCATCGGATGGGAACGCAGCCGGCTGTCGCATCACCTCGGCCGCATGGAACGGCGTGCCCTCGTCCGCCGCGAGGAGTGCGCCGCCGACAGCCGGGGGGCCGAGGTCGTGCTCGCGACCACCGGCGCCGAGGCATTCGGGGACGCCACGGTGCCGCACCTGCGGGCGGTCCGCGAACTCTTCGTCGACGCCCTCACGCCGGACGAACTGGTCGCTGCGGGCGAGGTCGCCGCAGCGCTGCGCGCGCATCTCGATCGAGTGCGCGAACCGCGACGATCCAGGACCTCGCGCCCGGAAGGCGGAGACCGCTGACACCCAGCACCCCGCTACCATCGGCCTGATGCGGGCCGAACAGATCTCCGACCCGGTGGCCGGGCACGGCGAGGGACCGGTCTGGTGGCCCGGCTGGGGTGGGTTGCGCTGGACCGACATGTTCGCCGGAGACGTCCTCACCCTCGACCCCGACGACGGCACCGTGACCCGGCAGCACGTGGGCGGGTTCCTCGCCGCGTTCCGGCCGCGGGCCGGCGGCGGCATGGTGGCCGCGCTGGGCCGAGGTTTCGCGTTGGTCGACGCCGACGGGACGGTCCGGGAACTCGGCGACCTGTGGGCCGACCACACCGTCCGGATGAACGACGGCGGCTGCGGCCCGGACGGCCGCTTCTACTGCGGCTCGATGTCGGCCGACGGCTCGCCGGGTGCGGGATCGCTGTACCGGCTGGACCTCGACCTCTCCACGCATCGGGTGCTGAGCGGCGTGACAACCTCCAACGGGCTCGCCTGGAGCCCGGACGGCACCGCGGCGTACTACGTGGACAGCGCCACCCGGCGGGTGGACCGCTTCGACCACGTCGACGGCCTGCTGGTGGGCCGGCGGCCTCTCGCGGTGATGCCGGAGGGGGCCGGTGTGCCCGACGGCATCAGCGTGGACGCCGAGGGGCACGTGTGGGTGGCCATGTGGGCGGGCTCCCAGGTACGCCGGTACGCGCCGGACGGTCGCCTGGACGCCCGGGTCGACCTGCCGGTCAGCCGGGTCAGCGCGTGCACGTTCGGCGGCCCCGCGCTCGACCAACTCTTCGTCACCACTTCGCGGCGCGGAGTCGATCCCGCCGACGAGCCGAACGCGGGAGCGCTGTTCCGCGTCGCCGTCGGGGTGCGCGGGCTGCCGGTCGTGCCGTTCGCCGGCTGAGCCGGCAGGACCCACCCGGGGGCGGGAGCCTGCCGGCTCGGTCCAGGATCAGACGCGGACGAACTTCACCGCGTCGGCCCGGGCGCAGCCCGAACCGCTGGCGGTGGTCCGGACGTGGCCACTCGTCCCGGCCGGGAAGTACCAGCTGCCCAGGGACACCCACCCGCTCGATCCGGAGGAGCCGTCGAGGGTGCTGGTCGACGTCGTGCCGTCGTGGACGACGTCGTAGCGCTGGGCGGGGTCGCTGCCGGCGTACGCGATCTTGTGCACGAAGACCTGGTACGTGCCGGCGGCACGCAGGTCGGGTCGCCAGGTGGCGGTGGCCCCGGCGGTCCCGCAGGCGGCGTACCGGGTGGGCGAGGCGTACGTCCAGCCGGTCAGGGTCGAGTTGGACCAGTTCCCGGTCTCGGTGTAGCCGTACGCGGCGGGGCTGTCGTTGTCGACGTAGTAGTCCTTCTGCCAGTACCGCACGTAGTCGAACTGCACCGCCGACGGAAGCTTGCTGACGTCGGGCACGGTGCCGTAGGCGATGCTGGTCAGCCAGATGGCGGTGTAGTCGTGGGTCCATTGGTCCGGGGTGTATGGCTGGGTCGCCTTCAGCACGCCGTCGACGTAGTACCGGACCGACCGCTCTCCCCAGTCGACTCCGTAGGTGTGCCACTGACGCAGATCGAGGCCGATGTCGTAGATCCCACTGGTGTAGTAGGGCGAGGCCTGCTGCCCGGAGCCCCTCCAGGTGATCACGTTGTGCCGCAACCGCTGCGGTTCGATCGAGTCGATCTCGAAGACGTCGATCTCGGTGCGCTGGTCGGCCGGGTACGTCGTCGACCCGTCACCGGCCTGGAGCCAGAACGCGCTGTGCCAGCCGGCGCCGTCGTTGATCTTCGCGCGGGTCTCGTAGTAGCCGTAGCGCAGCTTCTGCTTGCTGACCAGACCACCGCCGGTGAAGTTCTTGCCGCCGTAGCTCTCCTGCCGCAGGGCGATGGTCATCGCACCGCCGGTGAGCGAGACGTTCTGCGGTCGCTGGGCGCTGTAGGCCTTGACGTCGGTGCGGTAGTTCCACTTCCCGGTGTCGACCGCCGTGCCGTTGAACTCGTCGGAGAAGGCCAGGGTCCAGCCGGTGCCGGTCGGCGCGGCGTGGGCGGGGGCGGCGACCGGGCCGAGGACGGCCAGGCCGCCGGCGGTGAGCGCGACGGCGAGCCCGCCGCGCAGGACGGATCCGAGGGTACGCATGAGAACCTCCGAGGGGACGGAAAGGTGCCGGGGTCAGTCGCGGCCGTGGTACAGGCGGCCGTTGGTGGTGTCCGCGAGGTAGAGGACGTCGGTGCCGGCGGCGTTGGGTTCGACGGCGAGCCGGTCGATCGGGAGGCCGGGTGCGACCGGTGCGGTGGTCCAGGTGCCGCCGTCCTCGGTGGCGACGAGGACCCGGTCGGCGCCGGCGGTGCGGGCGAAGTAGATGCGCTTGCCCTCGGTGGGGTGCCAGGTGATGCCGAGCGCGGCCCGGGTCTGCTCGGCGGCCCACACCGTCTGCCGGGTCCACGCTCCGCTCCCGCCGACGTACGCGTAGCGGACGGTGAAGACCGGGCCGCTGGCCAGCGAGCGGTAGCGGTACGTGATCTTCGGGCTGGTGCCGTCGAGGGTCAGCTTGGCGCTCTGCACGGCCGGGCCGGTGCTCTCGTTGCCCTCGTAGACCTCGCCGGCCTCGACCGGCTGCACGACATCGGCCGTGCTGGTGGAGACCGGCACGGTCCGGGTGGCGCCGGTCCGGTCGACGAACGTGCCGCTGCCCGGCCGGTACTTCAGGTAGCTCAGCTGATGCCGGAACGCGGCGGACGGGTAGAGACTCCACTCCCAAAGGAGGTGCAGGTCGCCGGCGGAGTCGAAGCGCAGGTCGTCGGGGTAGACCGCCCGGTTGGCCGAGGCGGCGACCACGGCGACCCGGCTCCAGGTCGAGGCCGCGTCGTTCCAGCGGTACAGCCGGCCCGTGCGGCCCCCGCTGCTGCTGCCGTCCAGGCGGGCGAACAGGTACACGTCGCCGTTGGGTGCGCTGGTGAGCACCGGATAGGTCACGCCGATCCCCTGGTCGGGCATCTCGCCGGAGCGATTCTGCGGCACGCCGCCGGGGCTGTCGGAGCGGAAGTACCGCCACGTGTCGTTGTGCATGGAGGCGAAGACGTGGAACCGGCCGCTGCCGTCGCGGGCCATCGACGGCTGGTTGTGTCCGATGTCGTCGGCGTACTCGGCCCGGGTCGAGCCGTTCATCAGCGGCAGTCGGGTCCACGAGCCACTGCCGTCGCGGCGGCCGATCGCCACCCGGTGGGTGCCGGCCGTCGTGCCGGGCTCGTTGAAGGCGAAGTAGGTGTACTGCTGGGCGCCCACGTACGTCTCGACGGGAGTCCACCAGGCGGCCTGGTTGGACGAGTCGATGGGGTAGGGAACGAGGGTGACGGCGGCCGGGGCGGCGAGGGCCGGGCCGGGGTGGAGCGCCACCGCTGTGAGGACGACGAGGACGCCGGTGAGGAGTCTGCGCACAGCTGCCTCCAGGAGGTCATCCGGCCAGCGCGGCCACCATCGCGGCCAGCCCGCCGGGGCGGGTGAGGGATCCGCCGACGCCCAGGGCACGGGCGCCGGCGGCACGGAACTCGGCGGCGTTGGCGGCGGTGATCCCGCCGGTGGCCACCAGGTGGAGATCGGGGAACGGTCCGCGCATCTCGCGGATCCAGGACGGCCCCAGGGAGCTGGCCGGGAACGCCTTGAGCCAGTGGCACCCGGCTCGCCGCGCCCGGTGCACCTCGGTGGCGGTGGCGACACCGGGCAGGTGGGGCACCCCGGCCGCGACGCTGGCCGCCAGCACGTCGAGGTCCAGACCGGGCGCGACCGTGAAGGCGGCGCCCGCCTCCACCGCGAGGCGGACGTGCTCGACGGTGAGCACGGTGCCGGCACCGACCGGCTCGCCGCGGGCGGCCCCGGCTCGGGCCACCGCCGTAAGGACGCCGAGCGCCTCCTGGCTCTGCACCGGGACCTCGACCACGCCGACACCGGTGTCCCAGACGGCTTCGGCCAGGTCGACGGCGGTGTCGAGGGGCAGTCCTCGCAGGATCGCCACCAGGGGACGGTCGCCGAGAATGGTGGCGAAGTCCGTCATGGTCGTACTCCCAGGGGTTCTCGGGCGGTGTGGCGGTGGTACGCCGTGGGGGGGCGGGGGGGCCCCCCCCCCGCCCCCCGCCCAAGAAAATTTACCACAAAAGGAACGCGCGCGCCGGGGTCGCCGATTAGGGGGCGGGGCCGCCGATCA
>NZ_JBFAMU010000012.1:0-31094 GCF_040656655.1 Micromonospora sp. NPDC049799 | reverse complement strand
GCAAGCTCGGCCTGTTGCTGGGCAAGCGCAGCACTCAGCCCGACATCCGGGCTGACGACATGCAGAGTGCCGGGGTGATCCATAGATCCCCCCGCCGCCGCAGGTCGCGCCACAGCAGTACGAGCCGGTGGCGGAGACGCCGCCCGTCCCGGCACCGCCGGGCCCCTTCCCGCCGCAGCCCGCCTGGTACCCGCCGCCGTGGCAGCAGGGGGCCGTCCCGCAGTCCGGCCCGGTCCCGCCGCCCTACCCGCCGATGGAGGGCGCGCCGCCCGTGCAGCCCCCGTACCCGGAACCGGCCTGGAGCCCGGAGGTCGGCGCGCCGCCCACCGCCGAGGACTTCGCGCGCCGCCGCCAGGTCCGGCCCGCCGACCCGGTCGCCACCATGGGCGTACGCGCCATGGTGAACAAGACCGGGCTGCTGCGTCTGGCACCGGGCCGGCACGAGCAGGAACTCCGGCGGGACATCGAGATGGTGCGCCGCAACTTCGGCGGGCTGCGGCAGGTGACCGTGGTCAACCCGAAGGGTGGCGCCGGCAAGACCGTGGCGATCCTGCTGCTGGCCATGACGTTCGGCCAGAAGCGCGGCGGTTACGTGCTCGCCTGGGACAACAACGAGACCCAGGGCACCCTCGGCATGCGCGCCCAGCAGGACTTCCACTCCCGCACGGTGCGGGACATGCTGCGCGACCTCGGCCAGTTCCACGGCGCGCACGGGCGCGTCGGCGACCTGTCGCAGTACGTCCGCTCCCAGGGCGAGGGGATGTTCGACGTCCTCGCCTCCGACGAGTCGGCGACCGGTGGCGAGATGCTCACCGCCGCCGCGTTCGCGGAGATCCGCGAGGTGGTCAGCCGCTTCTACAAGCTGATCTTCGTGGACACCGGCAACAACGTCCGGGCGCAGAACTGGCAGGCCGCGATGGACGCCACCGACCAGTTGCTGGTGACCATGTCGGCCCGGAACGACTCGGCCGAGACGGCCGCCCGGATGCTCGACCACCTGGAGCAGAGCGGCCGGCAGCGGCTGGTCCGGCAGGCGGTCACCGTGGTCTCCATGCCGCCGTCGCGCAAGGAGATCGACCTTCCCGCGATCCAGGAGCACTTCGCGGCGCGGACCCGGGCGGTGCTGCTGGCGCCGTACGAGAGGCTCATCGACAGCGGCGAGCCGATTCGCTACGGGGCGCTCTCGTCGGCCACCCGGGACGCCTGGCTGAAGATCGCCGCCGCGGTGGCCGAGGGACTGTGAGGCGGTGACGGCGTGACGGCCGGCCCGGATCTGCCGGACCGGCCGTCACGACGGGGTCAGTTGCTGGCCAGGGCGTCGGCCGCCGCCGGGTCGCAGTCGCGGAGGAACTGGGCGCAGCGGGCCGCCTCGTCCGCCTCGCCGATCTCGTCGGCGGCCCGGGACAGCACGTAGAGGCAGCGCAGGAAGCCGCGGTTCGGCTCGTGCGACCACGGCACCGGGCCGTGCCCCTTCCAGCCGCTGCGACGCAGCTGGTCCAGGCCCCGGTGGTAGCCGGTGCGGGCGTACGCGTAGGCCGGAACGACCTGGCCCGCGGCGAACGCCCGGGCCGCCAGCGCGGCCCAGCCGGCGCTGTAGGTCGGATGGTGGGCCGCCACCTCGGCGAACGCCTCGTCGCTGCCGCTCTCCTCGGCGGCAGCCAGGGCGGCGTCCGCCTCGTCGTGCGCGGGTAGGAGGGTGGCCGGTGGCTCCGGCAACAGGTTCTGCATCGTCCCATTCAACCCGCTTCGCGGTGCGACACGCGAGGGGGTTGGCGGAGTCGCTTGGCTGAAAGGCTGAGGAACTGGTCACGCCTGCGGCCCATGCCGCCGCCACGTGATTTCCATTACAACTATGGGTCCGGAGCCTCCCCAGGACCCGGTCAAGCAGGAGCCCGGCGGCCTCGGTCGCCGGGCTCCTGTCTGTCTCCGGGTTCCACGGGCCGGGCGGGGGCAGGTTTGGCGGGTTGACCCGGCCGGGCAGGATGACCGCGTGCCCAGCCCGCCACCCATCGACGTCATCGAGCCGCACGTCTGCACGGACGAGGTCGAGACGCGCGCCGACTTCGACCGGCGCCTCGCCACCGGCGACCTTGCCGGGCTGACCGTGCAGGGCCTCCGGCTCGACCTCGACCCGCCCGACCTCACCGGCGTCACGGTCACCGGGACGCTCTTCGTCGGCTGCCGGTTCGCCTCCCGGGACGTGGGGGCCGACCTGGTGCGGCGCGGCGCGAACGTGGTGCCGCCCTTCTCCGGGCTGCCGTACCCGACCCAGCCGTCCCACCTGTACACGCCCGAGGACCTCGCCGACGGGTTCGCCGGTGGGGGCTTCGCCGGCATGTACGACACCCGGGTCTACGAGCACTTCCGGGCGCACGGCGGGGCGCTGCCGGACGTCCGCGAGGCGCTCGGTCAACGGCTGCACGACCACGGCGTGGACAACGCCCTCGCCGACGCCACCCGCACCTGGCTGGCCACCCACGGTCCGCAGTCGGTGGTGGGCATCATGGGCGGGCACGCGGTGCCGCGGGGCAGCGCGCCGTACCGGATGGCCGCCGTGCTGGGCTGGGAACTGGCCCGGGCCGACCGGCTGGTGGTGACCGGTGGCGGGCCGGGGGTGATGGAGGCGGCGAACCTCGGCGCGTACCTGTCGCTGCGGCCGGCCGCGGACCTGACCGCCGCGATCGACCTGCTCGCCGAGGCACCGGACTTCACCGACCACGACCGTTACACCGCGGCGGCGCTGCGGGTACGGGAGGTCTACGGCCGCCCGGTGACGCCGCCGCCCAACGGCGGCGACCCGGCGTCCCGGCAGCACGCCGACTCGGCCGCCCTCGCCACCGGCGGGCGGGACTGGGCGCGCGCCGGCGGGTTGGCCATCCCCACCTGGTTGTACGGGCACGAGCCGGCGAACCTCTTCGCCGGCCGGATCGCCAAGTACTTCTCGAACGCCATCCGCGAGGACACCATCCTGCGGCTGGCCCGGGGCGGGATCGTCTTCGCCCCCGGCCGGGCCGGCACGGTGCAGGAGGTGTTCCAGGCGGCCACGAAGACGTACTACGGCACCGACGGCGCCAGCGGGGCGTACGTCTTCCTGGACCGCGCGTACTGGACCCGGGAGTTGCCGGTGGAGTCGCTGCTGCGCCCGCTGCTGGCCGCGTCGCCGTTCGGCGACCTCTCCTCGACCGTGCACCTCACCGACGACGTCCGGGAAGCCGTCCGCGTCCTGACCGGGGTGTGAGAGGAACCGCGACGGCCGGCCCCCCGTGCGGGGAGCCGGCCGTCGGACCGTCAGGCGGTCGTCACTTCATGGTGGTGCCGGTGGAGCGCAGGTGCTCGCAGGCCTCGGCGACCCGCGCGGCCATGCCGGCCTCGGCGGCCTTGCCCCAGACGCGGGGGTCGTACATCTTCTTGTTGCCGACCTCGCCGTCGACCTTCAGCACGCCGTCGTAGTTGCGGAACATGTGGTCCGCCACCGGCCGGGTGAAGGTGTACTGGGTGTCAGTGTCGATGTTCATCTTCACCACGCCGTAGTCCAGCGCCTCGCGGATCTCCGACAGCAGCGAGCCGGAGCCGCCGTGGAAGACCAGGCTCAGCGGCTTGTCCTTGCCGTACTTGGCGCCCACCGCCTCCTGGATCTGGTTGAGGATCTCCGGGCGCAGCTTGACGTTGCCCGGCTTGTAGACGCCGTGCACGTTGCCGAAGGTCAGCGCCGCCATGTAGCGGCCCTTCTCGCCCAGGCCGAGGGCCTCGACCATGGCCAGACCGTCCTCGACGGTGGTGTAGAGCTTGTCGTTGATGGCGTTCTCGACGCCGTCCTCCTCGCCACCGACGACGCCGACCTCGATCTCAAGGACGATCTTGGCCTCGGCGGCACGGTCGAGCAGCTCGGCCGCGATCTGCAGGTTCTCCGCCACCGGTACGGCCGAGCCGTCCCACATGTGCGACTGGAACAGCGGCTCCTGGCCGGCGGCCACCCGCTCCTTGGAGATCTGCAGGAGCGGCCGGACGAACTTGTCCAGCTTGTCCTTCGGGCAGTGGTCGGTGTGCAGCGCGATGTTGACCGGGTACTTCTTGGCCACCTCGTGCGCGTACGCGGCGAACGCCACCGCGCCGGTGACCATGTCCTTCACCGAGGGGCCGGACAGGTACTCGGCACCACCGGTGGAGACCTGGATGATGCCGTCGCTCTCCGCGTCGGCGAAGCCCTTCAGCGCGGCGTTGAGGGTCTGCGAGGACGTCACGTTGATCGCGGGGTACGCGTACCGGCCGGCCTTGGCGCGGTCCAGCATCTCCGCGTAGGCCTCGGGGGATGCGATGGGCATAGTCGAGTGCTCCTTACTTGCCGCTCTCGGCCGTCACCGGCCGCTGTTGTCCATGGGTGCGCCGGACCGCGCTGTCCACCGCCGGCAGTATCCCGTAGAAGGTGGCGCCGGGCACAACCACCCCGGCGGGCGTCCACCGGTCGGCCGCACCGACGCTCCGGACTGTCCGGTGCGACGACGCTGATCAGCCAGGTCGCGACGGTCATCACGATGGCGCCCCACAGGGCGGCTCACCGCCCCATCCTGGCACCGGGGACGGCACCCGGAGGGGCGATTCGGTCGACTCGGCCGCCGCGCGGTCGTGCGGGGTCGACCAGCGCTGCGGGAGCGCAGACCGTACGGTGGGTGGGAACCGTCCGCCGAGATCACGGGAGGGACCGATGGGTCAGCCCGACGAGGACTTCGCTCCCAGCCACCACCTCAGCCCCGAGGAGCGCGACATGGAGGCGGAGCCGGCCGACGCGGTCGAGCAGGCCGCCTCCATCGACCCCGGCGACGCCGACGCCGACGCCGAACCGCACCGCGGCCTGGAGGTCGGCGACTGGGACGCGATGGAACAGGCCCGGGTGGTCGCCGCCGACGAGGACGACTACCGCTGACGCGGCCGACTCAGCGCAGGCGGGTGACCCGCGCGGGGTTGGCCGCGACCCAGCCGGCCAGCCGGTCCTCGCGCAGTGCCGCGAGGAACGGCGTGGCCGCCGGATCGAGGGTGAGGTAACGGCCGTTCCCTCCGGCCGGGAGGTCGAGCCCGACCGGCTCGGTCGACTCCAGGGCGGGCACCACCCGCAGCAGGTCCGGCAGGCTGGCGCTCCCGGACCACGACACGGTCAGCTCCGGCCCGACCAGTCCGAGGAGGCGGGACATCCGGACCGGATCGGTCAGCACACCCTGCTCACCCGCCCGCCGGACCAGCCCGGCCGCGTACCGGTGGGCGTTGCGGTCCCGGTCCAGGGCGCCGTCGGGCATCCCGCGACGCTGCCGCAGCAGGTCCACCGACTCCGCGCCGTCCAGCCGGTGGCAGCCGGCGGGGAAGATCCGTCGGGTGTGGATCGACCGCACCCGTTCCGGCAGGCAGACCTCCACGCCGTTCACCGCGTCGGTCAGCTTCCGCAGCACCGGGTAGGTCAGGACCACGCCGGCGTCGATCCGTACGCCGGTCAGGTCGGCGACGGTCCGGCGGGTCAGGTCGTACCCCTTCGCCAGGTCGGGCCGGCCGTCGCCGGCGCCGAATACGAAGGCGGCGTTGAGCTTGTCGGTGCCGTGTCCCGGGATCGGCACCGCCAGGTCGCGGGGCAGCGAGATCAGGTACGGGCGGCTGCGGTCGGCCGGCACGTGCAGGAGAAGCACCGAGTCGGCCAGTGGCGGCCGGGAGCCGGACGCGGAGTCCACACCGACCAGCAGCACGTTCAGCGTACCGACCGGTGCACCACTCGGGTCGGCCATCAGGGTGGTGCCGTCGTCGACCGCGGTCTGGCCGGGCCGGAACTGCGGTGCGCCGACACCCAGCACACCGACCAGCGCGACCGCCGCCGCGCCGACCCGCAGCCGCTGGCGCCGACGGCGGCGACGGGCCGCCAGGCGGTCGATCGCCGCACGCACGGGGCCGGTCGGCGGGGTCAGGGGCTCGTGCCGCGCGAAGGCGGCACGCAGGTCGTCCTCGGTCATGGGCGGGCCTCCGCGTACTCGGTGCGCAACGTGGTCAGGGCGCGGGAGATGCAGGAGCGGACGGTGCCGACGGCGCAGCCGAGGATCTCGGCGATCTCCGCGTCCGGCAGGTCCTCGTAGTAGCGCAGCACCAGGGTGGCGCGTTGCCGGCGAGGCAACCCGGCCAGCCAGGACCACACCTGGTCCCGGTCCACCGTGTGCTGGGCGTGGTCGGCCGGCGCCGCGACGGCCTCGTCCGGCTCACCGCGCAGCAGCACCCGCCGCACCCACGAGCCGCGCCGCCAGTCGACGAACTGGTTCGTCAACATGCGGCGGACGTACCGCTCGGGCGAGTCGGCCCGGGCCACCCGCCGCCAGTTGAGCTGGACGCGCACCATGGTCTCCTGCACCAGGTCCTGCGCCTGGTGTGGATCGCCGGTCAGCATGACCGCGTACCGCAGCAACGCGGCCAACCGCGCGTCGGCGAACTCCTCGTACGTCACCGCACCTCCTGGGCTCCTGCCACCGATGACGGGTACGGGCGTCCGGATCGTTGCACTCCTGATCGACATCGAAGTCCTGACCGAGCGCGACCGCACGGTCATGCCGTGTCGCCGCAGGTCAACCTTTCGGCTGGTCTTTCCCTCGGCGGGGCGGCGCGGGGCGGCGCGGAACCTTTGGTCTTCCTTAAGATCCGCTGGCCATCCCTGGCGTCCCCCTACCGGAGGAACCCCCCACATGCTCACGCACTCCACCCGGCGTTGGCTCGCCGGGCTCGGCGTCGCAGGCGCGCTCGTCGCCGCCTCCGCCGGTCCCGCCGCCGCCGAGGAAAACGACGTCGAACTCGCCGTCTACCTCCCTGACGTGACCATCGCGGCCGACACGACGGGCAAGGTCGAGTACCCCACCGTGTACAGCTCCGGCCCGGTCGTCCTGCAGGACCTGACCATCCGGTACGACTTCACCGCGCTCGCCGGCAAGGTGACGGTCAAGGAGGAGGACTTCTCCGAGTGCACCACCCCGGAGGAGAACGTCCTGCTCTGCACCCTGCCGTTCGAGGCGGGCATCGAGGACGAGTGGGGCCTGAACGGCCTCTTCCAGGTGGTCATCGCACCGACGGCGGACGCTGTGGACGGTGACGAGGGCGCGCTGAAGGTCAGCGCCAGCGCCAAGGGCTTCGACCCGGTCAGCTACGAGTCGCGGGTCCGCGTCGGCGAGGGCGTCGACCTGGCCGCCGGCCCGGAGACCGTCCGCTCCGCCGCCCCCGGTGCCACGTTCACCGCGCCTCTGGCCGTGCGGAACGTCGGTGAGACGACCGCCAAGGGCGCCGCGGTCGTCTTCTACAACGACCACGGCATCCGGGCGACCAAGAAGCACAGCAACTGCACCTACGTCGGCGACGAGCTGCGCACGTGCCGCTTCGACGAGGCCCTCGCCCCGGGTACCGGCGGCGCCGCGACGCTCGCGTACGCCCTGGGCAAGGACACCTTCGCGCCCGGCACCGAGTGGGGCGAGATCATCTGGATGACCCCGGCCGAGTTCGAGGACTTCGAGGCGTACCTGGGCACGCTCGACATCACGATCGGCACGCCGGGCACCGGCGACGAGCTGAACCTGGCCGCCAGCGCCGCCAGCGCCCGGATCAGCGCCCAGGGGTCCCAGGCCGACACGCAGCCGGCGAACAACCACTCGCACCTCGAGGTCAAGGTCACCGGCAAGAACAGCACCGACCTGGAGGCGTTCGGCGCCAAGCTGGCCGGCGGCAAGGGTGCCGAGGTCGACGCGACGATCGGCTTCCGCAACAACGGTCCGGCCACCCTGGACGCCACCCGCAGCGGTTCGTCGGTCACCCACATGACGGTGGACGTGCCCAAGGGCACGAGCGCGATCGCGGTTCCGGAGTCCTGCTTCCCCGTCAAGGGTGAGGAGTGGGGCGAGCCGGGCGAGCCGGGTGGCCGCCAGTACCGCTGCTACACCACCTCCTTCCTGAAGGCCGGTGAGCAGGAGACCTTCGAGTTCGGCTTCCGGATCGACGAGGTCATCGCCAACTCGGCCGGCACCGTGAAGATCAACGTGCCGTGCCAGTGCGACGGCGGCTTCTACCAGGACCTGAAGCCGGCCAACGACATCGCCAAGATCCTGGTCAACGCGACCGGCAACGGCGACGGTGGTCAGGGTGGCGGCGGTTCGCTGCCCATCACCGGCGCCAACAGCGCCCTGGTCGCCGGCCTCGGTGCCGTCCTCCTCGCCGCCGGTGGCGCCGGCTTCGTGGTGGCCCGCCGCCGCCGGACCCGCTTCGTGGCCTGATCCACCCGCACCACCGGATGCCCCGCCGACCCCTCCGGTCGGCGGGGCATCGCCCTGTCCTGAGGCGAAAACGGGACGACACAAGATCCGAAGCGCTGGGACCATGGGCGGCGTGCTGCTCACCCTCACCACCACACACCGACCGGCGACCGACCTCGGTCACCTGCTGGTCAAGCACCCCGACCGGGCGCACTCCTTCGACGTGCCGGTCGGCACCGCGCACGTGTTCTACCCCGAGGCGGACGAGCAGCGCTGCACCGCCGCCCTGCTGCTGGACGTGGACCCGCTGCGGCTGGCCGCCGCGCGGGGCCGGGGCCGCGGCCGGCAGCCGGCGACGGCTCCGGAGAACTTCACCCTCGGGCGGTACGTCAACGACCGGCCGTACGCGGCGTCCAGCCTGCTCTCCTCGGCGCTGTCCAAGGTGTACCGGTCGGCGTTGCGCGGGGAGTCCCGGGACCGTCCGGAGCTGGCCGCCACGCCGATCCCGCTGGAGGTGCGCGTACCGGTGCTGCGGTGCCGGGGCGGTGCGGACGTCGCGGTCCGGCTGTTCACGCCCCTCGGCTGGACGGTGGTCGCCACCCCGCTCCCGCTCGACGAGCGGCACCCGGAGTGGGGCGACAGCCGGTACGTCGACCTGACGCTGACCGGTACCGTCCGCGTCGCCGAGGCCCTCAACCACCTGTACGTGCTGCTGCCGGTGCTGGACGACGCCAAGCACTACTGGGTGGCGCCGGACGAGGTGGACAAGCTGCTCCGGGCCGGTGCGGGCTGGCTGGCCGACCACCCGGAGCGGGGCCTGATCAGCCGCCGCTACCTGGCGCACCGGCGGGCGCTCGCCGGGCAGGCGCTGGCCCGCCTGGCGGAGCAGCGGCTGGCCGACGAGCCGGCCGCGGCCGAGCCGGACGTGGTGGACGACACGACGGGACCGGACGCGGTCCGGGTGCCGTCGCTCGCCGTACGCCGCCGGGAGGCGGTGCTCGCCGCACTGGTGGAGGCCGGGGCGAGCCGGGTGCTGGACCTGGGCTGCGGTGGCGGTGCGCTGCTCACCGCGCTGGCCGGCGACCGCCGGTTCACCGAGATCGTGGGGACGGACGTGTCCACCCACGCGCTGACGCTGGCGGCGCGACGGCTGCGCCTGGACCGGCTGCCGGAGCGGCAGCGGGACCGGATCCGGCTGTGGCAGTCCGCGCTGACCTACCGGGACGACCGGCTGCGTGGCTACGACGCGGCGGTGCTGATGGAGGTCGTCGAGCACGTCGACCCGCCTCGCCTGCCCGCCCTGGAGGACGCCGTCCTCGGTCACGCCCGGCCGGCGACGGTCGTGGTGACCACGCCGAACGTGGAGTACAACGTGCGCTACGAGGGGCTGCCCGCCGGGCGGTTCCGCCACGCGGACCACCGCTTCGAGTGGACCCGCGCCGAGTTCGCCGACTGGGTCGCCCGCGTCACCACGACGTACGGCTACACGGCCGTGATCCGTGGGGTCGGCGACGACGACCCCGAGGTCGGCGCACCGACCCAGCTGGCCGTGCTGACCCGGACGGAAGAGAGCCGATGACCACCCTCGACATCCCCGAGCTGGCCCTGGTGGCGCTGGTCGGCGTCTCCGGCTCCGGGAAGTCCACGTTCGCCGGCCGGCACTTCGCGCCGACCCAGGTGCTGTCCTCCGACGCCTTCCGCGCGATGGTGGCCGACGACGAGAACGACCAGTCCGCCTCCGCCGAGGCGTTCGACGTGCTGCACTACGTGGCCGGCAAGCGCCTGCGCGCCGGGCGGCTGACCGTCGTGGACGCGACGAACCTCCAGCCGCACGCCCGGGCCGGGCTGGTGCGGGTGGCCCGGGAGCACGACGTGCTGCCGGTCGCGATCGTGCTCGACGTGCCGGAGGCGCTGGCGTGGGAGCGGACCGAGGGGCGCGCCGACCGCACGTTCGGCCGTCCGGTGCTGGCCCGGATGCAGCGCGACCTGCGCCGGACGTACGGGCAGCTGGCCCGGGAGGGTTTCCGGAAGGTGCACGTGCTGCGCGGGGTCGACGAGATCGACGCCGCGGAGATCCGCTACGAGAAGCTGTTCAACGACCGGAAGGAGCTGACCGGGCCGTTCGACATCGTCGGTGACGTGCACGGCTGCCGCGCCGAGTTGGAGGCGCTGCTGATCCGTCTCGGCTGGGAGCTGCGCCGCGACGCGGAGGGCCGGCCGGTCGACGCGACGCACCCGTCGGGGCGTACCGCCGTGTTCGTCGGCGACCTGGTGGACCGCGGCCCGGACTCCCCCGGCGTGCTGCGCCTGGTGATGGGCATGGTCGCGGCCGGGCACGCGCTCTGCGTGCCCGGCAACCACGAGCAGAAGCTGCTGCGCAAGCTGCGCGGCCGGGACGTGCGGCTCACCCACGGCCTGGCCGAGACGATGGCCCAGCTGGCCGACGAGCCGGACGGCTTCGTCGCCGAGGTGGCGACGTTCGTCGACGGCCTGACCAGCCACTTCGTGTTGGACGGCGGTCGGCTCGTGGTCGCGCACGCCGGGCTGAAGGAGGCGTACCAGGGCCGCGCGTCCGGCCGGGTCCGCTCGTTCGCGCTGTACGGGGAGACCACCGGCGAGACCGACGAGTACGGGCTGCCGGTGCGCTACCCGTGGGCGCGGGAGTACCGGGGTTCGGCGATGGTGGTCTACGGGCACACGCCCACGCCGGAGCCGGAGTGGGTCAACAACACCATCTGCGTCGACACCGGCTGCGTCTTCGGTGGCCGGCTCACCGCGCTGCGGTACCCGGAGCGGGAGCTGGTGTCGGTGCCCGCCGAGCGTGAGTGGTACGCGCCGGCGCGTCCGCTGGCCGCCGCGCCGGCCCGCCCCGACGAGGTGCTGGAGCTCGCCGACGTGACCGGCCGGCGGCACGTCGAGCACCCGTACGGGTCACTGACCGTGCCGGCGGAGAACGCCGCCGCGGCGCTGGAGGTGATGAGCCGATTCGCCGTCGATCCGGCGCGGCTGGTGTGGCTGCCGCCGACGATGGCGCCCTGCTCCACCTCGACGGTGGACGGCTTCCTGGAGCACCCGGCGCAGGCGTTCGCCGACTACCGGGCGGCGGGAGTGGACCGGGTCGTCTGCGAGGAGAAGCACATGGGCTCCCGCGCCGTCGTGCTGGTCGCCCGCGATCCGGCCGGACCATTTGGCGGCGGGGTCGTGCACACCCGCACCGGCCGGCCGTTCTTCGGCGAGCCACTGGACACCGCACTGCTCGACCGGGTACGGGCGGCGGTCGGCGCGGCCGGGCTGTGGGAGGAGCTGGACACCGACTGGCTGTTGCTCGACACCGAGCTGCTGCCCTGGTCGGCGAAGGCGGGCGGCCTGATCCGCGAGCAGTACGCGGGCGTCGGCGCCGCCGGTCGGGCCGCGCTGCCGGCAGCTCTGGCGGCATTGGACGCCGCCGTGGGCCGGGGCCTGGACCTGGGCGACCTGCGGAACTCCACGGCCCGCCGCCGGGACGAGATCGTCGCCTACACGGAGGCGTACCGGGCGTACGTGGGGCCGACCGAGGGGCTGCGCGGGGTGACTCTCGCGCCGTTCGCGGTGCTGGCCGGCGCGAAGGCAACCTACGCCGACCGGGACCACGGCTGGCACCTCGACCTGGCCGACCGGCTGTGCGTGGCGGCCCCGGAGTTCTTCACGCCGACCCGGCGACAGGTGGTCGACCTGTCCGAAGCGGCTGCCGAGGCGGAGGCCACCCGGTGGTGGCTGGCGCTCACCGCGGCCGGCGGGGAGGGGATGGTGGTCAAGCCGTACGCCGGGCCGGCCGCCCGGAGCGAGCGCGGTTCCCTGCTCCAGCCGGGGATCAAGTGCCGGGGACGGGAGTACCTGCGGATCATCTACGGGCCGGGTTACACCGAGCCGGAGCAGCTCGCCCTGCTCCGCCGCCGGTCCCTCGGACGCAAGCGGGGGATGGCGCTGCGCGAGCACGGCCTGGGGCTGGCGGCCCTGGACGCGCTGGTCGCCGGTGCACCACTGTGGCGCCGGCACGAGCTGGTCTTCGCGATCCTGGCGTGCGAGTCCGAGCCGGTCGACCCCCGCCTGTAGGTCGCGGGTCGGGTGGGGGCGGTGTGACGTCGAGCACCGGGGCCCCGCGAGCGGCACCTAGACTACGGGGCGTTCCGTTCCTGACCGGCAGCTATCGGAGGTCACCTCGTGTCGACGCCCACCACCACGCTGGCCCTGGGGCCGGACTGGCTCGATCCAGAGGTGTTGATCTCCACCTTCGGGCTGCTCGGCATCCTGGTGATCGTGTTCGCCGAGTCCGGCCTGCTGATCGGGTTCTTCCTGCCGGGTGACTCGCTGCTCTTCACGGCGGGCCTGCTCACCGCCGACGGCAAGTACATCACCTACCCGCTGTGGTTGGTCTGCCTGCTCATCACCATCGCGGCGATCGCGGGAGACCAGGTCGGGTACGCGTTCGGCCGCAAGGTCGGCCCGGCGCTGTTCCGGCGGCCGAACTCGCGTCTGTTCAAGCAGGAGAACGTGCTGAAGGCGCACGACTTCTTCGAGAAGTACGGGGCGCGCTCCATCGTGCTGGCCCGCTTCGTGCCGATCGTGCGGACGTTCACGCCGATCGTGGCCGGGGTCAGCCGGATGAACTACCGCACGTTCGTCATCTACAACGTGATCGGCGGCGTCCTCTGGGGCACCGGCGTGACCGTGCTCGGCTATTTCCTCGGCCAGATCCCGTTCGTCAAGGCGAACATCGAGTTCATCCTCATCGCGATCGTCGGGATCTCGGTCATCCCGATCGCGGTCGAGCTGCTCCGGGCGTGGATGGCCGCGCGACGCGGCACCACGCCGCAGGAGATGGCCGCCGCCGAGGAGGCGATCCGGGAGACCCGGGAGCACTACGGCAAGCACTGACCGCGCGGCACCGGCGGCGCGGAATCAGCGGCCCGGCCGGCCGTCCGGTGCTCTCCCCACGGGGAGTGCACCGGACGATCGGTGAAGGTCAGCGCGCCTTCTTGGTGGCGCGCTTGCGCGGCGGGGTGAGCAGATCGGCGATCGTGGCGATCGCCGACGGCACCAGCCGGTAGTACGCCCAGACACCGCGCTTCTCCCGCTCCAGCAAGCCGGCCTCGGTGAGGATGCGCAGGTGGTGGCTGACCGTCGGCTGGGAGAGGCCGAGCGGCGCGGTCAGGTCACAGACGCACGCCTCGCCCTCGGGGGCCGACTGGATCAGGCTGAGCAGCCGCAGGCGAGCGGGATCCGCGAGGGCCTTGAGGACCCCCGCGAGACGCTCGGCATCGGCACGTTCGATCGGCTCGCCGGCAAGCGGCGAGATCTGAGGCATGGTCATATCAGCCAACGCAGTTCCCACGTATTCCATCCTTCCACCAGGAGCATCGATCCGCCTGCATATCAGCAGATCCGAATCGGTAAACTTTTACGCCACAAGGCCGAGGTCAGCCAACGTATAGGCCGCCCGATACGGCAGTCCGGCGGCTCGCACCGCGTCGCCGGCGCCTCGATCAACAATAACCGCCACACCCACCACGTCGGCCCCGGCCTCACGAAGCGCCTCGACCGCGGTCAACACACTTCCACCGGTGGTGGAGGTGTCCTCCACCGCCAGCACCCGCCGCCCGGCCACGTCCGGGCCCTCGATCCGGCGTTGCAGGCCGTGCGCCTTGCCCGTCTTCCGGACCACGAAGGCGTCCAGCGGACGGTCCGTCCCGGACGCCGCGTGCAGCATCGAGACGGCCACCGGGTCGGCGCCCAGGGTCAGGCCACCCACCGCGTCGTAGGACCAGTCGGCGGTCAGGTCACGCATCACCCGACCCACCAACGGAGCCGCCCGGTGATGGAGCGTGACGCGCCGCAGATCGACGTACCAGTCCGCCTCGCGCCCCGAGGAGAGCACCACGCGTCCATGGACCACGGCCAGGTCGCTAATGAATTTACGCAGGTCGTCGTGGGCCCCCATGGCGATAGAGGGTACTGCTCCACCCTGGGAGCCGTGTGTGGGGCCCGACCGGATCACCCTACGGGCGATGAGATGGGCGGCGATGGACGGCTACGCTGAGCGACCGTTGGCCGGGCCGTTGAACCGGATTCGAGCAGGGGAACGACGCGGCACGCCACGCCGACGGGTCAGCGCTCGTCCCGGCCGATCCGCCCCCGGGTGTCCCGGGACGCCACCTCCAGCAGCCGCCGGGGCGCGTGCCGAAGCCCTGCGACGGCGAGCTTGTACTTCCACGCCGGCACGCTGACCAGCTTGCCTTTCCGCAGGTCACGAAGGGCTTCGTCGACCACGTCCTCGGCCCGCAGCCACATCCACTCCGGGGTCTTCGACATGTTGATGCCGGCCCGTGCGTGGAACTCGGTGCGCGTGTAGCCGGGACACAGCGCCATCACCCGTACGCCGAAGGGGCGCGCGGACTGGCCGACGGACTCGCTGAAGTTGGTGACCCACGCCTTGCTGGCGGAGTACGTCGATCCGGGCATGAGCGCCCCGAAACCCGCAACCGAAGAGACATTTATCACTGCCCCGTCCCGCCGCTCGGTCATCGTACGCAGGGCCGCGAGGGTCAGGCGCATCACCGCGTGCACGTTCAGGCGCAGCAGCCGGGCCTCGTCCTCGACCGTCGACCTCAGGAACGGCTTGTTCAGGCTGATGCCCGCGTTGTTGACCAGCAGCCCGACCGGCGACCCCTCGGTCAGCCGCCGCTCCACCGTCGCGCAGCCGTCGTCGGTGGACAGATCGGCGGGGAGGATCTCCACCTCGTGGCCGTGCCGGCCGGTCAGCTCGGTCGCCATGTCGGCCAGCCGGGCGGCGTCCCGGGCGACCAGCACCAGATGCCAGCCGTCGGCGGCAAGCCGTCGGGCGAACGCCGCGCCGATGCCGGCGGTCGCCCCGGTGATCAACGCCCGTCGCTCGGTGGTCGGCTGGTCGAGCGTCACGGGCGGTCCTCACCTCGGCGGGTACGGGGACGCGGGCGTCCCGGGGGGCGGGTACGGATACGGCGCGGGACCGTACGGGTGGTGCGGGCCGGGCACCGCCGCCGGAGGCCGGCGGAACCACGCGTTCGCGGCCGGCAGCGCCAGCAGCGCGGCCACCACAAGGTAGCCGAGCACCTGGCCCACCGAAAGTGCCGCGCCCAACGGGATCCACCAGCCCGGGTACGCGTCTCCGACGAGGGCGAGCAGCTCGGCGGTGCCCCGCTCGCTCTCGCCCAGCCGCAGCGGTACGGCCCGCTGGCCGGCCAGCGCGGCGAGCCCGCAACAGCCGAGGAGCAGCCCGAGCCCGGAGACCACCCAGGTCCCCACCCGGGCGCCCGGACGGCCGGCACGCAGCCCCAGGGCCAGGGCGACGAGCAGCACCGCCGCCAGCACGCTCACCACCGCCGAGACCACACCGGACGCCCACAGCAGCGCGACCACCCCGTCGGTGTCCTCGGGGCGGGCGGAGGTGCCGGCAGCGGCCCTCCGGAGGTCGTCGGCGGCGCCGCCGAGGGTGAGCAGGCCGGCGACGGCGTACGCGAGAGCGGCCAGTGCCATCACCACGAGCAGGGCGACGGCCAGGGTCACCACCGCCGGTCGGCGGGCCGGTGCCTGTTCGGGGTGCGACACGACGGGTCCCTCCGGTAGGCGTCGGGTTGCAACCTACTCGGAGGGACCGTCGGCGTCGCCGTTATCGGAGCGTCAACTCACCGGCGGCGGGGTCGGGCCAGGACGGTCCGACCCCGGCTGGGCGTCGCCACCCGGCTGCCCGGGGCCGCCCGACGTGGAGCCGCTGCCCGGCTGGCCCGGCGCCGGCGGGTAACCCGGGGCCTGCGGGTAGCCCGGCTGACCGGGCGTCTGCGGGTAACCGGGGTCGCCCGAGGTCTGCGGGTAGCCGGGGTAGGTCGCGCCGGGGACCGGCGGCTCCCACGCCTGCTGCGGCTTGCGGAAGAACTCGTTGGCCTTGGGCAGCGCCAGCAGGATCAGCGCCGCCAGCAGGGAGAGGATGCCGAGCACGGCCAGCAGCGTGGTGACCGGCTCGTACCAGGACGGCAGGGCCTCGTCGAGACGGCGGTTGATCTCGTCCTGGCTCGGCACGTTGCCCGTGTTCTGGCCGCCCAGCGAGTTGCCGACCGCGCTGCCGGCCAGGCCCACGCCGGTGCAGCAGACCGCGATGCCGCCGACCACCCAGGTGGTGATCCGGGCGCCGTTCTTGCCCCGCATGTTGAGCAGGGCCAGGACGACCAGGCCGACCGCGAAGAGCAGGCTGATGACGCCGCCGCCGATGCCCGCGATCGTGGCGACGCTCTCCGCGCCCTCCGCGTCGGTGCCGGCGAAGGCGTCCCGGTAGACGTCCTGGATCTTGCTCAGGGTGCTGAGCGCGACGATGAGGCTGAGCACCGAGAGGACGGCGTAGAAGATGAGCAGATAGCTGGAAATCGTGACGACAGCGGGGCGTACCCGAGCCGGCGCGTTGTGGTGGGGATCGACCACGATTCTCCTTCCCTAGATCGCGCCCACACCGTATCGACTCCGGGCGAACACGGCAGGACACGGCGAGCGGACCCGCCGGGGCGGCGTCAGTATCCGCGCCACTCCGCGCGCGCGTACTCCAGCACCCGGGGCCGCAGCAGCGTCGAGGCCGGCACGTCCACGCGGCGCCGGTCGGCGGGGAACGCACCGGCTGCGGCCAGCGTGTCGGCGTCGAGGAAGCGCAGCGCGGGCGCGCCGGACGGCAGCGCCAGGGTGGGCGGGGTCGTACCGGCGGCGGCGAGCAGGAAGCCCCAGTCACCGAAGGAGGGCACGTCCACGTGGTACGGCGTGACGGCGAAGCCGGCCTCCCGCAGCGACGCCTCGATCGACCAGTACGACCGGGGCGCGAAGTACGGGGAGCCGGCCTGCACGACCAGCCGCCCGCCCTCGGCGAGGACGCCCTCGACCAGCGCGTAGAACTCGACGGTGTAGAGCTTGGCGGTGGCCGTCTCGTCCGGGTCCGGCAGGTCCGCCACGACGGCGTCGAAGCGGTCCGTGGCGGTCCGCAGCCAGCCGAAGGCGTCGGCGTGCACCACCCGCACCCGGGGGTCGTCGAAGGCCGCGGCGTTGAGCCGGCGCAGCTGCGGCTCGGCACGAGCCAGCGCCACCACCGCCGGGTCGAGGTCCACCACGGTGATCCGCCGGACGTCGGGGTAGCGCAGCAGTTCCCGGACGGCGAGCCCGTCGCCGGCGCCGAGCACCAGCACCTCGCCGCGCGGCCCGTTCAGCGCCGGATGCACCAGCGCCTCGTGGTAGCGGTACTCGTCGACCGAGGAGAACTGGAGGTCGCCGTTGAGAAACAACCGCAGGTCGGTGGTCCCGGCGCGGCCCGGCTCGGCGACCGACCGGGTCAGCACGATCTCCTGGTACCGGCTGCGTTCGGCGTGCACGACCGGGTCCCGGTAGAGCTGCTGCCGCGCGGTCACCTCGAAGTCCTGGGCGGTCAGCCACGCGTACCCCAGGCAGAGCGCCACCGCGACGGAGCCGGCGGTGAGCCCGACGCGCGCGCGTCGGCTCAGCTCGCGCCGGAAGACCGTGAAGACCAGGACGACCCCGGCGGCGGCGTTCACCGCGCCGACCACCAGTGCGCCCTTGAGCTGACCGAAGATCGGCAGCAGCAGGAAGGGGAAGGCCAGCCCACCCAGCAGCGCACCGACGTAGTCGGCGGCGAACAGGTCCGCCACGGCGCTGCCGGCGGCCTGCTCCCGGATCCGTTGCAGCAGCACCATCAGCAGCGGGATCTCCGCGCCGATGAGCAGGCCGAGCACGAACGCCGTCGCCACCAGCGCGGGCCCGTAGAGGTCCAGCCAGGCGAAGGCGGCGTAGAGACCGAGCACGGACAGGCCGCCGAGCAGGGCCAGCAGCAGCTCGACGGCCGCGAACGCGGCGGCGGCCCGGGACTGCAACGGCTTCGCGGCGAGTGCGCCGACGCCCATCGCGAAGACCATCACGCCGAGCACGATCGACGCCTGACCGACGGTGTCGCCGATCAGGTAGCTGCCGAGTGCGACCAGGGCGAGCTCGTAGACCAGCCCGCAGGCCGCGCACACGAAGACCGCGGCCAGCACGGCGGCGCGGGCCAGCCGCCACCGTGCCGGCGCGTCGACGGTCACGCCTTCTCCGGCGTACGTGTCGTGCTCTCCCGGCGTTGGGCCGGCACCGTGGCCGCCGCGCCGCGCTGCCGGCGGCGCTGCACCAGGCCGATGGTGACGAACAGGACGGTGATCAGCAGCAGTCCGGCGGCACCGACCAGCCAGCCCCAGCGGTCCCGCCACAGGTCCTCGCCCGGGTCGGCGAGCGGCGGCGGGCTGGCGGCAGCCGCCGCCGGGGTGGCGGCCGGCTCGACCGCGCCTGCCTCGACGGCGAGCAGCGGCAGCATCACGGCGGCGCGGGTGACCGCCCAGCCCGGATCGTCGATGAAGGCGTCCTCGGTGACTCCAAGCCGTTCCAGGCCGGCGCCGATACGCAGCAGCTCGGTGGAGGAGAAGTCGGCGGAGCCCTCGACGTCCACGTACGCGTTGTCGTTGCTGTCGCTGCTGTCGGACGCGTAGAGGATCTGGGCGCTCACCCGCACCCAACGGGGGCAGGCGGGGTTGCCCTCGACCGGCACCCCCTCGCCGAGGTTCGAGCCGACACTGAGCGGGTCGCCGTAGTCGAAGTAGTCCGTGAGCTCCCACCCGTAGCAGACGCCCTGGCTGGCGCTGGTGCGCGCCAGGATCGCCACGGTGTCGCCGCGCTCCTGCGCGGTCGGCGGCGGCACCCGGTCGGAATCGCCGTCGCCGAAGACAGCACCCCAGCTCGGGTAGACGACCACCCCGCCGCAGCACAGGACCGTCAGTACGACGATCCAGATCATCGCCGCCCGGTTGCTCTTCGTCGGCTGCCCCGCGGGCTTCTGCGCGGTCGCCATCAGCTGATCGCGGCGGCGATGATCGCGCCGGAGGCGAGATGGACCACGGCGGAGACCCAGACCGCGGGATGCGGCTCGGAATCGACCAGGATCTCACCGAGCCGGCCGGGGGTCGCGGCGTCGAGCAGCAGGAACGCGGCGGCCATGATGACCAGGCCGAGAATCCCGTACGACGCCGCGCCGACCAGGCCGAGCACGAAGTCGTCCTCACTGGCGGCGATGGCGGCGACCACGATGATGCCGACGCCGGCCAGGTTCGACGCGAGCAGCAGCGCGGCGTTGCGGTTGCGCTCGTTCCAGATCAGCTCGTGGAGCTTGCCGGGCGTGGCCACGTCGACCAGGACGTAGCCGATGCCCATGAGGACGATGCCGACCACCCCGTAGGCGAGGGTGACCAGCAGGTCGGTGACGAGGGTCTGCAAGGGGTGCTCCAGGGATGTGGTCGGTCTTCAGGGGTGTCGTAGCTACTTGCCGCTGCCGGGGCCGCCGCCCCGGACGGTGTTCCCCCGGCCCCAGCCCCAGTGGTTGCCGACCGTGGAGTGGTAGCGCGGGTAGGCGGTGGTCAGTCCTTCCAGGAGGATCAGCGAACCGGCGGCGACCGGCAGGATCACCACCGAGTCGTCGTCGTACCGCAGGTAGACGCCACTGCCGTCGACGTACTGGTCGGCCGGCTTCCAGGCGTCGGTGATCTCCCTGGCCACCTGGCTCGGCCGGCGCGACGACGTGTAGGCGACCGCCTGGCTGCCGATGTCCCGGGCCGCCGCCCGGGTGTACCGGTCCTCGACGAAGCCGCGCGGCGAGAAGTTGCCGTAGAAGATGGCGAACGCGGCGACCAGCGCGCCGATGACCGCGAACACCACCCCCACCACGAACCAGCGTCGGTACGTCATCGAAGTGCCACCACCGTTTCGGTCAGGACGAGCTCGTTGGTCTGCGGGTACGCGTGCCAGGTACGCCAGCGGAGGGCGCCGTCGGGCGGGTCGGGGCGCACCGAGAGCGCGGTCACCGCGTCGACGTCACCGGGAAAGACCCCGACCAGCGCGTACGGGTCGTCGGCCAGGTCGGCCCGGAGCGCGGCCACCCGGTCCCGCAGCCCGTGGCCGGCGGGCCGCAGGACGGTGGCGGTGAACCGGTAGCCGGCGTGCTCGTCGTGCAGCGTCTCCGGGAGCGTGGGGTTGCGGCCGGGCAGGCAGGCCACCGTCTCGGTCAGCCTGCTGCCGGCCGCGCGCACCACGACCTGGTGCGAGGCGCCGAGCAGACGCAGCCGCAGCCGCACGGCGCCGGGCAGGTCGAGGTCGAGGACGTGCAGCGCGGGACGCTCGACGTCGTCGAGGGCGAGACTCAGCTCGGCGGCGCTGGTGTCGACGTACGGGGTGTGCAGGGTGACGAGCACTCAGCCCACCTCGGCCTGCGGGTAGATCATGACCTCGGCCCGGAGCAGCGTCTCGCCCCGCGCCACCTCCCAGCCCGCCTCGCCGTACGCCTCGAAGGACAGCCGCGCGCCGCCGGGCGCCTGGTAGTCGTGGTAGCGCATCGTGCCGCTCGGGTCAAGGCCGGTGGTGCCGGTCGACGTGTACCGGGCCTGGCCGGTCTCGTCCCAGGTGTAGCGGCGGCCGTCGAAGTCGATGGTGGGCGCGCCCGGGGTCACCGTCGCGCCCGGCTCGGCCGCCCAGAGCACCAGTTCCAGCTCCGGGTCCTCCTCGACGGACAGCCAACGGCGGACACCCCCGGTGTCGTCGAGGAGGTGCTCGGCCCAGCTCCACCCGCCCTCGACCAGGCGGATGGTGCCGCGCACCGCGTACGACACACCGCGGATCTCGACGATGTCGCCGGGCTTCAGCCGGCGCGGGTCGCCGCGCAGCGCGTCGGAGTCCCGGTCCCGCAAGGGGTCCCCCGGCCCCTTGGCGGCGGTCGCCCGGGACCGGGACCGGCTCACGGCCACCACGGCGACCGCCACGCCCGCCACCGCGACCAGGCAGCCCATCGCTGCCAACAGGTACGCCACCGACTCGCTCACCGACAACCTCCCCAGGTACGTCGGCGGAGACGGTAACAACTACGCGCACCTCGGGAAACCGGCCCTCGCGGAGTCATCGGTCCGCGACCGAGCGTCACCGGACCGGAGGGCTCGGACGGCTCCTCCCCGGTCGGCGTCCCCCCGGGGACGAGAGGGTCACGCCTCCGAGTGGCGGTCGGTGGCGTACTCGCGGAGTGTCGTGCGGCCCATGACGCAGCCGGTGAAGGTGCCGAACTCGGCCGTGTCCTCGCGCAGCGTCTCCCAGGCGCGGCGACCGGCGGCCGGGTCCAGGCGATCGAGCAGCGTGGCCGCGTACACCTTTCCCGCCGGGGTGCCCTCGTCGAGCACCCGGTCGATCCGCTCGTGCACCTCCTCGGGGTGGTCGGCGAGCGCCGCCTCCACCCGCCGGTACGCCTCGGTCACCGGCAGCAGCGTGCCGGCGATCCCCACCCCGCCGAACGCCAGCGTCTCCGCCCGCGCCAGCTCGTCGAGGTCCGCGTCCAACTGCCGGTCCTTCTTCTTCCCACCGATCCCGAACATGCCCTGTCTCCTTCCCCGTCACCCCGCCTCCCACCCTGTCGATCAAGAGGTTTGCGTCATCGCACGCGGTTTCCCTGACGCAAACTCTTGATCAACGCGGGACGGGCCGGGGGCCGGGCCGGGGTTCGGGCCGGGGTTCGGGTCAGGGGCGGGCGGGGCGGACCAGCAGGGCGTCCTTGGAGTCGGCCAGGTCGACGTGGACCGTGTCGCCGTCGCGGATCGTGCCGGACAGGAGGGCCCTCGCGAGCTGGTCACCGATGGCGGACTGGACCAGGCGGCGCAGCGGTCGGGCACCGTAGATCGGGTCGTACCCGTGCTCGGCCAGCCAGGTGCGGGCGGAGTCGGTGATCTCCAGGCCCAGGCGCCGGTCGGCGAGCCGTCGGCGCATGCGCTCCAGTTGGATGTCCACGATGGCCCGCAGGTCGTCACCGCGCAGTGCGGCGAAGACCACGATGTCGTCGAGGCGGTTGAGGAACTCCGGCTTGAAGTGCGACCGGACCACCGCCAGGACGCCCTCCCGGCGCTGCTCCTCGGCCAGCGTCAGGTCGCTGATCACCGACGACCCGAGGTTGGAGGTGAGGATCAGGATCGCGTTGCGGAAGTCGACCGTACGACCCTGACCGTCGGTGAGCCGGCCGTCGTCGAGCACCTGGAGCAGCACGTCGAAGACGTCCGGGTGGGCCTTCTCCACCTCGTCCAGCAGGATCACCGAGTACGGCCGGCGGCGCACCGCCTCGGTGAGCTGGCCGCCCTCCTCGTACCCGATGTACCCGGGCGGGGCACCGACCAGGCGGGCAACGGAGTGCTTCTCGCCGTACTCGCTCATGTCGATGCGGACCATGGCCCGCTCGTCGTCGAAGAGGAACTCGGCGAGGGCCTTGGCCAGCTCGGTCTTGCCGACACCGGTCGGGCCGAGGAAGAGGAAACTGCCGGTCGGACGGTCCGGGTCGGCGACGCCGGCCCGCGCCCGGCGGACCGCGTCGGAGACCGCGCCCACCGCCTCGGACTGGCCGACCACGCGGCCCCGCAGCGACTCCTCCATCCGGAGCAGCTTGGCGGTCTCGCCCTCCAGCAGGCGACCGGCGGGGATGCCGGTCCAGGAGGCGACGACGGCGGCGATGTCGTCCGCGCCGACCTCCTCCTTGAGCATCGCGCCGTCGGCCTGGAGCCGGGCCAGCTCCTCCTCCGCCGTCGCCAGGTCGCCCTTCAGGGCGGGGATGCGGCCGTACCGCAGCTCGGCGGCACGCTCCAGCTCGCCGTCGCGCTCGGCCCGCTCGGCCTCGCCGCCCAGGCGCTCCAGCTCCTCCTTGGCGGTGGAGAGCTTGGTGATGTGGCTCTTCTCCAGCTGCCAGCGCTCGGACAGCGCGGTGAGCTGCTCGCGCTTGTCGGCCAGTTCCTTGCGCAGCCGTTCGAGGCGCTCGGCGGAGGCGGCGTCCGGCTCCTTGGCCAGCGCCATCTCCTCGATCTCCAGCCGGCGCACCGCCCGCTCGATCTCGTCCACCTCGACCGGCCGCGAGTCGATCTCCATGCGGAGCCGGGACGCGGACTCGTCGACCAGGTCGATCGCCTTGTCCGGCAGGAACCGGTCGGTGATGTACCGGTCGGACAGGGAGGCGGCGGCGACCAGGGCGGCGTCGGTGATGCGGACACCGTGGTGCACCTCGTAGCGCTCCTTGAGGCCCCGCAGGATGCCGATGGTGTCCTCGATGGTCGGCTCACCGACCAGCACCGGCTGGAAGCGCCGCTCCAGGGCCGGGTCCTTCTCGATGTGCTCGCGGTACTCGTCCAGCGTGGTCGCGCCGACCATCCGCAGCTCACCGCGGGCCAGCATCGGCTTCAACATGTTGCCGGCGTCCATCGAGCCCTCGCCCTTGCCCGCGCCGACCACGGTGTGCAGCTCGTCGAGGAAGGTGATGACCTGCCCGTCGGAGTTCTTGATCTCCTCCAGGACGGACTTCAGCCGCTCCTCGAACTGACCCCGGTACGACGCGCCCGCGACCATCGCGCCCAGGTCGAGCGAGACCAGCTTCTTGTCCCGGAGCGACTCGGGCACGTCGCCGGCCACGATCCGCTGGGCGAGGCCCTCGACGATGGCGGTCTTGCCGACGCCGGGCTCACCGATGAGCACCGGGTTGTTCTTCGTCCGCCGGGACAGCACCTGGATCACTCGGCGGATCTCCGAGTCCCGGCCGATGACCGGGTCGATCTTGCCGTCGCGCGCGCTGGCGGTCAGATCGACGCCGTACTTCGCGAGGGCCTGGTAGGTCTGCTCCGGGTCGGCGGTGGTGACCCGGCGGTCGCCGCCCCGGACGGTCGGGAAGGCGGCGACCAGGTTCTCCTCGGTCGCGCCCGCGTTCTTCAGCGCGCCGGAGACCGCACCGCCCACCCGGGCCAGGCCGGCCAGCAGGTGCTCGGTGGAGGTGTACTCGTCACCCAGCGGCCGGGCGATCTGCTCGGCGGCGCCGATGGCGTTGACGAACTCGCGGGCGAGGGTGGGCTCGGCGATGCTGGAGCCCCGCGCGGCGGGCAGGGCGTCGACCGAGCGCTGGGCCACCCGGCGCAGGTCGGCGGGGTCGGCCCCGACGGCGCGCAGCAGGGCGGCGGCGGTCGATCCCTCGGTGTCCAGCAGTGCCAGCAGCAGGTGCCAGGGTTCCACGGTGGCGTGTCCGCGCTGGTTCGCCTGCGCGACGGCACCGGTGATGGTCTCGCGGCTCTTGGTGGTGAGGCGTTCCGTGTTCATGGGCTCCCCCGGAATCGGCGTGTCCACTCATGGGGACACCACCAGAGTTGAGCCTATTCCGCTCAACCTTGGCTATGTGAGCTGAGTCACTCCTCGCGTCGCCAGCGCCAGTCGAACTCGCCGGCCGCCGGCGGCGGACCGGGCAGTGGCGGGTCGGTCACGGCCAGGCCGGCCAGCAGCACCGCCAGGTGGCGGCGGCGCAACTCCCGGGTCCGCTCCGGATCCGGTACGCGCAGCGCGGCGCACCCTTCCAACAGCAGCCCGACGTCCTCGGCCACCACGTCCGGCCGCAGCCGCCCGGTCGCGTGGGCCCGTTCGACCAGCGCGACGGTCAGTTCGTTGGCGCGCAGCGCGTCCCGGCCCATCTCCTCGGTCGGGGTGAAGGTGCCGGCCAGGTGGACGGTGAGCGAGTGCACGTCGGCGTCGACCACGCGCTCCAGGAAAGCGCCGAAGCCCTGCCAACCGTCCGGCTCGGCGAGCGCCGCCTCGGCCTGGGCGACATACCGGCCCAGCCCGTCGTGGCAGAGCCGGCGGAGCAGGTCCTCCTTGCCCGCGTACCGCCGGTAGAGGGCGCTGATGCCGACGCCGGCGCGTTCGGCGACGGCGGCGATCGGCGCCTTCGGATCGTCGAGGAAGACCGCGCGCGCGGCCTCCAGGATCACCGCGTCGTTGCGGGCGGCCTGCGCGCGTCGGCCGGCCAGGGGTGCGGCGGTCGCTCCGGTCGGGTTGGGCATGGGTCCAGATTAGCAGTGGAACGGATCGTTCCGCTCTGCTATGTTGAAACGGAACGAAGCGTTCCGTTCTAAAGGAGTAGCCATGACCGGCACCGACATCCGCCCCTTCCGCGTCGAGGTCCCGCAGGCCGCCCTGGACGACCTGGCCGACCGGCTGCGCCGGACCATCTGGCCCGGCGAGCTGCCCGGCGTGGGCGGCGCGTACGGGATGACCACCGACCGGGTCGGCGGCCTGGCCACCTACTGGCGGGAAACGTTCGACTGGCGGGCGGTCGAGGCGCGGCTGAACGCCCACCCGCAGTTCGTCACGGAGATCGACGGCCAGCGGGTGCACTTCCTGCACGTCCGGTCGTCCCGGCCGGACGCCACCGCGCTGGTGCTCACCCACGGCTGGCCCGGGTCGGTGCTGGAGTACCTGGACGTGGTCGGCCCGCTCACCGAGCCGACCGACCCCGCGGCGCCGGCGTTCCATCTGGTCATCCCGTCGATCCCGGGTTTCGGCTTCTCCGGCCCGACCGGCGAGACCGGGTGGAACCGCTACCGCACCGCCCGCGCGTGGGCCGAGCTGATGAGCCGGCTGGGGTACGAGCGCTACGGCGCGGTCGGCAACGACGGCGGCTCCCTCATCTCGCCCGAGCTGGGCCGGATCGACCCCGAGCACGTGCTCGGCGTGCACGTGACCCAGCTGTTCTCGTTCCCGTCCGGCGACCCGGCCGAGTTCGCCGACCTCTCCGAGGCCGACCAGGCGGCGCTGAAGCACCTCCAGTGGTTCTACGAGAACAAGTTCTCCTTCAACCAGGTACACAGCCAGCAGCCGCAGACCCTGGCGTTCGCGCTGGCCGACTCGCCGGTCGGCCTGCTCGCGTGGAACGCGCAACTCTTCGACGAGAGCCTCGACGACGAGTTCGTGGTGGCCAACGTCGCGCTCTACTGGCTCACCGGCACCGCCGCCTCGGCCATGCGGTTCTACTGGGAGGACGCGCACGCCGACGAGCAGCCCGCCGGCCCGACCACGGTGCCGACCGCGCTGGCCATGTTCCCCGGCGACTTCCAGTCGATCCGCCGCTTCGCCGAGCGCGACCACGCCAACATCGTGCGCTGGACGGCGTTCGAGAAGGACGTCGACGGTCGCGGCGACGTCGGCGGCCACTACGCCGCGCACGAGGCCACCGGCGAGTTGGTCGGGGACATCCGCGCCTTCTTCGCCGGCCTGGGCTGACTCGCGTGACCGCGCCGCCCCGGTGACGTTGCCGGGGCGGCTGGGCGCCGAAGCGTCTCCAAGATCTCCCGGGGCCGATCAGCGGTAGCCTTGTCGATGTGCGAGTACGTGTCGAACAGACTGCTCTACCGGGAATCGGCGTACGTCACGATCTGATGACGGAGTCAGGACGGCGGCTGGGGGTGGTCTCCCACCGCAACGGCCGTCGTGACCTGGTCCTCTACGACCCGGACGACCCCGACGCGGGGCAGCACGACATCCCGCTGACCGACGACGAGGCAGAGGCGCTCGCCGACATCCTCGGCGCGTCGCTGATGCTCGGCCAGCTCTCCGGGCTGCGGGACCAGGCCGCCGGTCTGCTCACCGAGCAGGTCGCCATCCCGGCCGGCTCGAAGTACGTGGGCCGCAAGCTGGGTGACACCAAGGCCCGTACCCGCACGGGCGCCTCGATCGTGGCGGTCCTGCGCCACGGCGAGGTCATCGTCTCGCCCGATCCCTCCTTCCGCTTCGCGGCCGGTGACGTGGTGGTCGTCGTCGGGACCCGGCAGGGTCTCGACGGGGTGACCGCCATCCTCGCCGACAGTGACCCGGACGGCTGAGGCGGATGCACGAGACCACCACGCTGCTCATCGAGGTCGGCGCGCTGCTGTTCCTGCTCGGCCTGCTGGGCCGGCTCAGCCGCCGCATCGGCCTCTCGCCCATTCCGCTCTACCTGCTGGCCGGGCTGGTCTTCGGCCACGGCGGCCTGCTGGAGTTCAAGGCCAGCGAGGAGTTCTTCGCGATCGGCGCCGAGATCGGCGTGATCCTCCTGCTGGTCATGCTCGGCCTGGAGTACTCGGCCAGCGAACTCGTCGGCAACCTCCGCGCCGCCGCACCGGCCGGCCTGATCGACGGCGTACTCAACGCCCTGCCCGGAGCCGCGTTCGCCCTGCTCCTCGGGTGGGACTGGGTGGCCGCGCTGGTGCTGGCCGGCATCACCTGGGTCTCCTCCTCCGGCGTCATCGCCAAGGTGCTTGCCGACCTGGGCCGGCTCGGTAACCGGGAGACCCCGGTGGTGCTGTCGGTGCTGGTCATCGAGGACCTGGCGATGGCCCTCTACCTGCCGCTGCTGACCGCCGTCCTGGCCGGCACCGGCCTGATCGGGGGCGGGATCGCGCTCGCCGTCGCGGTCGCCACCGTGCTGATCGTGCTCGTGGTGGCGATCCGCTACGGCAACGTCATCTCGTCGGTGATGTCCGCCCGCGACCCGGAGGCCCTGCTCCTCGGGGTGCTCGGGATGACCCTGCTGGTCGCGGGTGTGGCCGCGAAGCTCCAGGTCTCGGCGGCGGTCGGCGCGTTCCTGGTCGGCATCGCGCTGTCCGGGCCGGTGGCGCACCACGCCACGGAGTTGCTCACCCCGCTGCGCGACCTGTTCGCCGCCGTGTTCTTCCTCTTCTTCGGGCTGGTCACCGACCCGCGGGACATTCCGCCGGTGCTGCTGCCGGCGCTCGCGCTGGCTCTTATCACCATGGCCACGAAGACGCTCACCGGGTACCTGGCCGCCCGGCGGGTCGGCATCGCCGAGCCCGGCCGTTGGCGCGCCGGTCTCGCGCTGGTGCCGCGTGGGGAGTTCTCCATCGTCATCGCCGGGCTCGCGGTGACCGCCGGCAGCGTGGAGCCGCGCCTGGCCGCACTCGCCACGGCGTACGTGCTGATCACGGTGGTGACCGGGCCGATGCTGGCCCGGGTGCCGGACCTGGCCTGGTTCAAGGGGTGGCTGCGGCGCCGGGCGCTGGCCGAGCGGGCCCGCCAGGCCGCGACCGCCACCGACTGATCAGCGGACCGGCGGCCGGGTCCACCGTACGGTGGGCCCGACCCGGCCAACGGTTACCGAATTGCTCCCCCGGGGGCTACCGCAGCTCACACCCCGCGCGTTACCGTGTCGCCCCAGCAGCCACGGTTCGCGGGGTGCCGGTGCCCCTGCTGGGCGAGAGCGGAAGGTTGGCCGGTGAGCGTGCAGGAGTCAGCGTTCCACGGCTTCGCCAACCCCGTCGACCCATCTCCGGCGGAGTTGCGGGCCTGGGCGTACCAACCCGACTCGGTGCCATTGGCGTCCATGCCACCGGACTGGGACCTCCTCGTCTCGGGTGACCGCCTGGTGCTGACCCTCTTCGACCTGGCGATCGATCCCGCCTGCCCGGCCCGCCGGTTCGCGCTGCACTGCCTCTACATCTACGCCGCCGACGGCATCCGGACGAACTTCCGCGCCCACCCCAAGCGGCGCTTCCGGAAGCTCGTCGAGCAGGCCGAGCGGGACGGCGACGACCTGATGCGGACCTGGGCCCACAACAGCCGGGTTCTGCTCGCCCGCCCCGACCTCTTCGTCTACCGGGACTGGTGCGAGGGCGGCCTGGTCCGCGAAAACCGCCGCCTGGCCTGAGCCCCCCGGATTGACGAACGGGCCGGGACCCCCCGTGGGTCCCGGCCCGTTCGTCGGTCGGCCGGTACTGCCGGTCAACCCTGCTTGCGGCGACTCTCGTCGCGGCCCTGGTCGACGCCGTGGTCGACCTGATCGGCGAAGCGTCCTTCGGTGATCTTGTCGCGGAAACGCCCCTTGGCGACCTTGTCGAACCGCTCCCGCGCGGTCTCCGCCACCTTTTCCAGGCGCTTCTCGGTCTGTTCGGCCGCCTTCTTCGCTGCTTCCGTCACGGGCTCCCCCTCGCCATGGCGGTAGGTCCGAATTGAGTCGTTCCGACCTCAATCAGGACCCTAACGGAACCGGCCCGGCCCGCGCCGGTGAACCGGCGAGCGGACCGGGCCGGCGAGGCCGCGGCGGGACCGGGTCAGCGGCCGGGACCCCGGCGGGGGCGCCAGACCACCAGCGCGGTGGAGGTGCGGTTGGTGGGCACCAGGTCACTGCCCGGGAAGCGGGCCACCGCCTCCAGCTCGGCGATCCGGCGGTACGCGGCGTCCAGCTCCGCCTCCAGCCGGGCCACCCGCTGCTGCGCCTGCTCCAGCAGCCGCTCCAGACCGATGATCCGCTTGACGCCGGCGAGGTTGATGCCGTCGTCCTGACTGAGCCGCTGCACCTCGCGCAGCAGCACCACGTCGCGGACGCTGTACCGGCGTCCGCCACCGGCCGCCCGGCCGGCCTGCACCAGGCCAAGCCGGTCGTACTGGCGCAGTGTCTGCGGGTGCATCCCCGCCATCCGCGCCGCGACCGAAATCATCAGCACCTTGGCCTCGTAGGCCGGGTCACCCGTACCGACGAACTCGTCCGACATCCCCGCTCACCTCCGCGCCTCGCACCGGGTCCACCGAAAAACCGAATCAACTGGATCGACGCAGTCGCGCATCGAGATGTTCCCGCGCCGCCGGTGGCGTCTGGTCGGCGAAGGTCTCCAGCGCCGCACGCGCCTCCGCCGACACCGTCGCCGGCACCACCACGTCGAGGGTGACCAGCAGGTCCCCCGCCTGACCATCCCGGCGCACCACACCCTTGCCGCGCGCCCGCAGGATCCGACCGCTCGGGGTGCCCGGCGGCACCCGGAGGGTCACCGCGCCGTCGAGGGTGGGCACTCGCAGGTCGGTGCCGAGCACCGCCTCGGCGAAGGTGATCGGCACGGTCAGCGTGAGGTCGTCGCCGGACCGCCCGAACAGCTCATCGGGGCGTACCTTGACCTGCACGAACAGGTCACCCGCCGTACCGCCGCGCGCACCCGGCTCACCACGCCCGGCCAGCCGGATCCGCTGGCCGTCGGCCACCCCGGCCGGGAAGCGCACGTTCAGGGTGCGGGTCTTGGTGACCCCGCCGGTGCCCTGGCACTCCGGGCACTTCTCCTCGACCACGGTGCCGACGCCCTGGCAGTTGCGGCAGGGCTCGGAGAAGCTGAACGACCCCTGGTTGCGGGTCGTCACCCCGGCACCGTGGCACACCGGGCAGGTGCGCGGCTGGGTGCCGGGCTTCGCCCCGTCGCCGTGGCAGGTGTCGCAGACGCCGGGCGCCCGCAGCGTCAGCGGGAGGGTCACCCCGCGTACGGCGTCGTGGAAGTCCAGCGCCACCTCGGTCTCGACGTCCCGGCCGCGGGCCGGTCCGCGCGGGGCGGCGGCGCCACCGGCCCCACCGCCCGAGAAGATCGAACTGAACAGGTCCTGGAAGCCCGCACCGCCGAACCGGCGGTCACCGCCGGCCGCCGCACCGCCGAACAGGTCGGAGACGTCGAACGGCGCGCCGCCGGGCTGCCCGCCGGCACGGGCGTTGCGCCGGAACGCGCCGGAGCCGAAGAGCGAGCGCATCTCGTCGTACTCGCGGCGCTTGGTCTCGTCGCCGAGCACCGCGTACGCCTCGGAGACCGTCTTGAAGCGCTCCTCCGCCTTCGGGTCGCCGGGGTTGTGGTCCGGGTGCGACTCCCGCGCGACCTTCCGGTACGCCTTCTTGATCTCGTCCGCGGAAGCCGCCTTCGGCACGCCCAGAGCGGCGTAGTAGTCCTTCTCGATCCAGTCCTTGGAACTCACCGGTCCACCCCCTTCCCACCGTTGACCGGTCGTCCCGCCCGCCCGGGGGGGGGGGGGGGGGCGGGCGGGGGGGGGGGCCGGGCGGGGGGGGGGGGGCCGCGACCAGCGCCCGGGCGGGTCGGTACCCCCCTCGAAGTGCGGGCCGAGCAGTACCGGGCCGGG
>NZ_JBFAMU010000011.1:0-34267 GCF_040656655.1 Micromonospora sp. NPDC049799 | reverse complement strand
GTTTACCAGGAGGACGACGAACGGTTCTGGGTGGGCGTCGAGCTGACCCGCTCGGCCCCGGCACCGGCCCCGACCCGGACGACTACTGGCGACGGCCCGACCCGGCCCGCGACGGGCCCGCCGTTCCGCCCGGCGACGAGGAGGGCGAAGCGGGCTACGCAGGTCCCCCGCCCACCACGCCGCCCCCGGCCGACTGGCGACCGCCGGTGCACGTGCAACCCCCACCGCCCCGGCGGCTGCCGGCACAGGACATGGCCGAGCTGGACCTGGCCGAGCAGCGCGCCCAGCGCCTCACCCAGGGGATCGGGGTGGGCGTGGCGGTGGTGGTGGTGATCCTCGTCTGCCTGCTCTGTTCCCGGCTCGTCTTCTGAGGGCCGGGGGTCCGTCAGAGGGTGTTGCCCCAGACCGCCTCGGCGCCCGAGTGCCCGGTGAGGTAGACGTACACGAGGCTGGCGGCGGCCAGCGCGACCACCACCACCGACAGGGCCGGGGTCAGCCAGAACGGCAGCTTCGGCACCCGGGGGTGCCCGCTGGTCACCACGAGCAGCGCCACGGCCGCGACGCCGAGCGGCAGGGTGTAGCGGAAGAGCAGGTCGCCGTAGCGGGAGTGCTCGAAGATCTGGTCCACGATCGGCCCCTGCAGGCCGCGGGCCACGAAGACGTCGGTCAGCCGCTCGCCGGACTCCACCGCGAACCAGGCGGTCGGCGGCGCGACCACCGCCGCGCCGAGCACCGCCCAGTCCAGGCGGGACCGGAACCGGGGCAACGCCACGTACGCGACGGACAGCAGGGCCAGCAGCGGCACGAACACGACGACCGCATGCACCACCAGCACGTGCGCCGGTAGACCCAGGATCTGCTCGAACATCGATACCTCCGGCGGTACGCGGTCGCGGGCTGCCAGCGTACGGTGCGCGGGCTGGCCCGCCCAGGGCTCTCACCGGGTCACACGCACCGCACCAGGGTCCGGTTCACCCCGTCGCGTGCACGTATCGGCTGTGGCCGGGGCCACCTGCGCGAGCACGTCGGTTGTCGGCCCCGGATCCGCGTGCTGTCATTGGCGCATGTCCACCGGGGAGGACCTGCTCCGGTCGCGTGGCCTGCGGGTCACCCGACCGCGCCTCGCCGTGCTCGACGTGCTGGCCGCCGGCGGGCACCTCGAGGTGGACGAGATCACCCGGCGGGTCCGCGAGCGCCTCGACTCCGTCTCCACCCAGGCGGTGTACGACGTGCTCGGCGCGCTGTCCCGGGCCGGGCTCTCCCGGCGGATCGAGCCGGCCGGCAGCCCCGCCCGGTACGAGGCGCGGGCCGGCGACAACCACCACCACGTGGTGTGCCGGGGCTGCGGCGAGATCGCCGACATCGACTGCGCGGTCGGCAGCGCCCCCTGCCTCGACCCGCACACCGCCCACGGCTTCCAGGTGGACGAGGCGGAAGTGACCTTCTGGGGCCTCTGCCCCAGCTGCCAGGCCCGTCGCGCCGCCGACGACTGACCCGCTCGGCCCCGTGCGCGCCGCCGCGCCGTGGCACTCTTGGTCGGTGGACTCCGATGACCTCGGCCTCTTCGGTCCGGGATCGGTCACGTGGAAGGTGCACGAGGAGCCGATCCTGATCGTCGCCGGCCTGCGCTCGCTCTACCTCCAGGCCCTGCACCCCCGCGCGATGGCCGGGGTGGCCCAGAACAGCAACTACCGCACCGACGCCTGGGGGCGCCTCGTTCGCACCGCCACCTACGTCGGGACCACCATCTACGGCACCACCGCCGAGGCGGAGGCGGCCGGGGCCCGGCTGCGCCGGCTGCACGCCCGACTGCGGGCCACCGACCCGTTCACCGGGGAGGAGTTCCGCGTCGACGACCCCGACCTGCTGCGCTGGGTGCACGTCACCGAGATCGAGTCGTTCCTCGACACCGCACGCCGGGCGGGGCTGTCCCTGACCGACGACGAGGTCGACGGCTACTACACCGAGCAGCGGCGGGCCGCCGCCCTGGTCGGCCTGGACCCGGAGACCGTGCCGGGCAGCGCCGCCGAGGTGGCGGACTACTACCGGCGGGTCCGCCCCGAGCTGCGGATGACCCGCGAGGCGGCGGAGACGGCACTCTTCCTCACCGCTCCCCCGCTGCCGTGGAAGCTGAGCCTCCCCGCCCGCATCGGGCTCAACCTGGGCCCGCCCCGTTGGGCGTACCTGGGCATCGCCGGCACCGCGTTCGCGCTGCAGCCCGGCTGGGCCCGGCGGATGTACGGCGGCCTCGGCCTGCCCACCACCGCGCTCTCCGCCGACCTGACCGTACGCACGCTCCGGTTGGCGCTCGCCACCCTGCCGCGCCGTTGGCGGGAGGGCCCCATGCAGATCGCGGCGAAGGAACGCGCCGCCCGACTGGCGCCCGCCCCGGTCACCGGCTGACCCGACTCAGGCCGGGGTCTCCCGGACCTCGGCCGGGCGGTCGACGGCGGCCCAGGGGTCCTTGCCCGGCGTCTGGGCGCCCACCGGACAGGTGCGCCGGTAGTCGCACCAGCCGCAGCGCGGCCCGGGTGCGGTCGGAAAGGCCTCGTCGGCGTCGGCGCCCCCGGCGACCGCCTTCTCGGCGGCCATGATGTCCCGGGCGGTCTCCTCGGCCCGGTCGAGCTGCCGGGCCAGCGACTCCGGGGTGTGGTCGTGTGCGGCGACCGTGCCGCTGGGCAGGTGGTGCAGCTCGACCCGGCGGCACGGGCGGCGGAACGTCCGCTCCGCCGCGTACGCGTAGAGCGCCAACGCCTGGGAGCCCCGCGCGTCGTCGGCGTCCAACCCGGAGCGCCCGGTCTTGTAGTCAACGATGACCAGCTCGGGGCCGTCCGGCCCGGGACGGGAGTCGATCCGGTCGGTGCGGCCGTTGAACGCCAGCACACCGGTCTTCACCGCCACCACCCGCTCGACCCCCAACGGGTCGACGCCGGGCTCCAGCGTCTCGACGTACGCCTCCAGCCAGCCCAGGGCCCGCCGGTAGGCGGCACGCTCCTGCTCGTCGTCACGGTAGCCCTCGCGGACCCAGGTGCCCTTCAGGAGCGCGGCGAGCGCCTCGGGCCGGCGGCGGTCCGCGGGCAACGCATACCAGTTCTTCAGGGCGGTGTGCACGCTGGCGCCGAGTGAGTTGTGCGCCCAGGGCGGCCCCTTGGGCGGGGCCGGACGGTCCACGTAGGAGTAACGGTATCGCCGGGGGCAGTCTTCATAGGCCCCCAACTTGCTGGGTGTGCAGACGAACAGTCGCTCCGGCATGCCCTCGAAGCCGAGCTGCTCGGACTGCTCGTTCCGGGGTCGCGGTGCCCGCCCGCCGGTGGGGGCGGGTCGGCCGGAGGAGGAGGCTCGTCGCACGCCTGCGATCCTGCCACCCACCCCCGACAGCGTCCGCGGCGGCGCTCAGGTCATGTTCACGTACTGCGTCACGAACGCGGCGACCGCGTCGGCGATCAGCTGCACCGCGATGGCCGCCAGCAGGAGGCCGGCGATGCGGGTGAGCACCTCGATGCCGCCGGGCCGCAGGATCTTGACGATGCCGCCGGAGAAGCGCAGCACCACCCAGACCGCGACCATCACCGCGACGATCGCGGCGGCGATGGCGGTGACGTCGGCGGCACCGTCGGCCTGCTGCACGAACAGCATGGTGGCCACGATGGCGCCGGGACCGGCCAGCAGCGGCGTGCCGAGCGGCACCAGCGCGATGTTGGAGGTGACCTGCTGGCTGGGGTCGTCGGCCTTGCCGGTGAGCAGTTCCAGCGCGACGAGCACCAGCAGCAGTCCGCCGGCCGCCTGCAACGCGGGCAGGTCGACGTGCAGGTAGTCGAGCAGGGTCTGCCCGGCCACCGCGAAGATCACGATCACCCCGAGCGCCAACGCGACCGCCTGCCACGCCGCCCGGTTACGGTCGCGGGCCGGCAGCGGGCCGGTCAGCGCGAGGAAGATGGGCATCATGCCCGGCGGGTCGACGATCACCAGCAGGGTCACGAAAACCTCGCCGAAGAGCTTGAAATCCACGCGATCAACCTAGTCCTGCCGCCGAGAGGCGAAACGCGGATCAGCCGTAAGCGACACCGGTCACCCCGGAGGCCTCGGCCACGATCCGCTCGTACGCCTCCTCGGTCGTGGTGTGCGCGCCCAGCCGGACCGTCTTGTGCGTGCCGTGGAAGTCCGACGATCCGGTCACGACCAGGCCCAGCTCCCCGGCCAGGGCGCGGACGTGCGCCCGCTCGGCCGGCGAGTGGTCCTCGTGGTCGGCCTCCAGGCCGGCCAGGCCGACCGTCGCCAACTCGGCGATCAGCGCGTCCGGCACGATGCGTCCCCGTCGGGTGGCGCGCGGGTGGGCGAACACCGGCACGCCGCCGGCCGCCCGCACCAGCCGCACCGCGTGGAAGACGTCGATGTCCTCCTTCGGCAGCCGGTACCGCTCACCGAGCCAGTCCGGCCCGAACGCCTCGTTCGTGGTCGCGACCAGGCCGGCCCGGATGAGCGCCTGCGCGATGTGCGGCCGTCCCACGGTCCCGCCGGCGGCGCCGGCGAGGATCTCCGGCCAGCTCACGTCGATCCCGTCGGCCCGCAGCAGCGCCACGATCCGCTCGCCCCGTTCCTCCCGCGCGGCGCGCACCCGGGCCAGCTCGGCCACCAGCTCTGGGGCGTCCGGGTCGAAGAGGTACGCGAGCAGGTGCAGGGGCACCGCCGGTTCCGTGCCGAACCACCGGCAGGAGATCTCCGCGCCGCGGACCAGGCCGAGACCCGGTGGCAGCGCCCGCACGGCGGACGCCCAGCCAGCGGTGGTGTCGTGGTCGGTGAGCGCCAGCACGTCCAGCCCGGCCTCGGCCGCCGCCCGGACCAGCTCGGCGGGGGTGAGCGTGCCGTCGCTGGCGGTCGAGTGGGTGTGCAGGTCGATCCGCGAACTCATCGCCCGACGCTACCGGGCGGGCCGCGGCGTTCCCGTCAGGACCCGGCGTCCGTCACCGGCAGCGCGCGGTCTCCGGACGTCAGGCCGGCGACCGGGCTGGACGACACCTCGCGGCCGGCCACGACCGCGGCGGCCTCGACCTGGACCAGCATCCCGTCGGCAGTCACGTGGAGCGCCGTGTCCGACGTCCACGCCACGTCGCTGACGACCGGGGGCCCGGCCGGGCGGCCGGTCGGGGTGGCGGCGGCGAGGTCCACCAGCAGCGCGGTGTCCCGGCCGTTCACCAGCAGCCAGCGCCCGTCCGGTGAGACCCCGCCGCGGCCGTCGCCGGTCAGCGCCGGGCCGCACGTGGTACGCGCGGGAGCCAGGTCCCGGGCGGGGTCGAGCAGCGCGAGGCAGGGCCGGCGGGGCGTACCGGCGGAGACCTGGGCCACGACCAGACCGTCGGGACCGGGGCCGTGGACATGGGTGGTGGTCCGGTCCGGCCCGACGGACACCTGCCCGGTCGGGGGATGCCACAGCGCGTGGCCGGGCCGCTCGGGGTGGAGGCGGATCAGCACCCGGTCACCGGCGAACCCGACCGGGAACGCGGCGTCCGGCGCGGCCCGGCGGACGACGGCGACGACCTTGTTGTTGAGGATCCCGCCCTCGCCCAGTTGCGTCCCCTCCCGCCAGGCCACCTGGCGGCCGTCCCCGCTGAGCACGATCTCGTCGGCACCGGAGAGCAGCACCTGCGGCGGGCCGGTGGGCCGGACGGCCCACAACGAGCGGCCGGCGGCCGTGGGACCACCGACCACCAGCCAGCCCTCGCTGTCACGGCTCCGCTGGACACGGTCGACGGGGCGCAGGCCGGCCAGCGTCAGCCGCCGTCCGTCGGCGGTGGCGAGCACGTCGCCCAGGACCAGGTCGACACCGACCGGCAGGTCGACCGCCGGCATGGAGGGAGCCACCGGCTGCGTCGTGGGCGGGCGGCTCGAGGCGTACGGGTCGCCGAGCACGACGACCGCCTCGTTCGGCATCCTCGGCTCTTTGCCGAGCTGGACCATTCCGGTGCTGACCGCCACCGTGGTCACTGCGGCCATGGCCACCCCGGCCAGGGTGCGCCGTCGCTGGGACCGCGCGGCCCGTCGGATGGCCACACCGGCCGGGTCGGCGGTGAGTCGGGGCGGGACGGCGACCCGACGCGCGAGCGTCTCCCGCAGCGCCTGCTCCAGCTCGTCCGGGCTCATGCTCCTTGAACGCGTCGGGGTGTCCGTGCGGTTGTCAGGAGGGCCCGCGGAACCGGTCACCGTCGCTCCCCGGTGGCCGCAGGCATCGCGGCGGCCCCGACGGGACGGTCGACCGTGGTCTTCCCACGTGTTCCGGCGTCGGCGACGACCGGTGCCGTCGGCACCTGCCCGACCGACGGTCCACCGGTCGCCTCCGGCGCACCGGGTCGGGTGTCGACGGCCGGTGCCGGGGCGACGGCGGGTGCGTTCGGCCGGGAGCGGCCGGGAGCGGACCGTCCGCGACCGGTGGTGACGGCTGTCCGCTCGCCGGCGCGGCGGTCACGCGGGGCGGGAGCCGTCGGCTCGACCGGCAGGTCGACCGTGGTGGCGTCGGCGCCCATCCGGCGGCGCAGCGTGGTCAGGGCCCGGGAGGTCTGGCTCTTCACCGTGCCGGGTGAGATGTCGAGCAGGGCGGCGGTCTGCGCCTCCGACATGTCCTCGTAGAAGCGGAGCACGAGCACCGCGCGCTGCCGCGCGGGCAGCGCGCTCAGGTGTCGCCAGAGCAGGTCCCGGTCGAGCTGCCGCTCGATCTCGTCGGCAGCCGCCCGCTCGGGCAGGACCTCGGTGGGCCGCTCACCGTGCCAGCGTCGGCGCCACCAGCTGGTCGACGTGTTGATCATGACCCGTCGGGCGTACGGCTCGACGGCCTCGATGCCGCCGAGCCGCCTCCAGGCCAGGTACGTCTTGGTCAGGGCGGTCTGCAACAGGTCCTCGGCGGTGGCCCAGTCCCCGGCCAGCAGGTACGCGGTCCGCAGGAGCGCGCCGGAGCGAGCCGCTACGAACTCGCGGAACTCTTCCTCCCGCGGGTCCCTGCTCTGCACCGTGCACCTCCACGACCTGCCCTTCCTGGCAGGCTGTCACGGAAGATGGTGCGCTGTTGATCCGATGTTCGGTCAGAAAGTTTCAGGCACCGTCGTCGGCCTTGGCCTCGTCCGCTTCCTTGCCCAGCCGCGCCTCGACCGCCTGCGGCTCGTACATCTCCTCGACGACGCGCAGGTAGAGCTCGTTCGGGTTGGGCAGGTTCTTGATCTCGCGGAGCGCCTGGTCCTGGCCGGCGGACTCCAGCACGAAGGTGCCGTAGTTGAGGGCGCGGCCGCTCGGGCTCTGCTCGTACTTCATGTCGGTGACCCGGGCCAGCGGCATCATGGCCACCTTCCGGGTCACGATGCCGTTGACGACCATCACCCGCTTGTTGGTGAGGATGAAGCGGTCGTACCACCAGTCGGCGACCTTCCAGGCCACCCAGCCCATCACGGCGAACCAGAGCAGCACCGCGATCGTGGTGAGCGCCCCGACGTCCTGACCGGCGAGGAAGCCGGAGAGGTAGCCGAGCACGAAGGTGGCGGCGATCCCGACGGTCAGCGGGACGGCGAGGTGCACCCAGTGCCGCTTCCACTCGCCCCGGTAGCGCTCGGTGGGAAAGAGGTAGCGCGCCACCAGGGAGCTGGGCTCGTCCTCCAGGGGGAGCACCCGGCGGGGCGCCCCGCCGGCGGCGTCGGCCCGCAGGCCCGCCAGCTCGTCCTCGGAGATCTGCGGCGCCTGGTAGCCGGCCTGCGGATCGCGAATCCAGGCGCGACCCGAGCGATCCTCACCCGGGTATCCGCGGGGATCGCCGTAGCCGACGTCGTCGGAGAACAGCGAGTCGTCGGGGGCACCCGGGCCGGGACGGGGGCCCGGCCCGTCGTCGGGCCCGACCCGCGGGATCGGCTCGGTGTCGCGTTCCCGGCGCTCCCGGTCGGGGTCGTCCGGGTCGAACGGTGGACCGGAGGGGCTTCCCATCGGCGGCTAGGCGACGAGACTGGTGAAGAAGTCGCCGAATCCCTGAGCGATGTCCATGATGCCGCCGCCCAGCGACTTGAACACGTCCGCCGCAGAGTTTGGCCGGTAGGCGACGAAGAAGATCAAGAATGCGATTCCGGCCCAGGTGAGGACCTTCTTGACCATGGCGGGCCATCCTCTCGCGCGGCGCCGGGTCCCATTACCGCAGCGGCACCCAGAGTATCAGTGTGATGTCGTACAGTGAATATCTGCTGCGTCCGTTCTCCGACATTCCGGCTCGGCTGTCAAGCCTTCCCGTGCAGATACGGAGATGGTGCGCCGTACACGAGCTCGGGTGGCGTCCACTCGGTGAGGTCGTGGAGCACCACGTCCTCGGCGAGCAGATGTCCCGCACTCGCCGGCCAGGCTATCGCATGCAGCCACATTCCCCGAGCCTCGCCGGCGTACGCGCTTCGATCCGCCGGGGAATTCACGAGCCACAGTGGAGTCGGGTGACCGCCCACCTTGATCCTGGCCTGGCCGACGTGCTCCGGGTGGCCCGGCCCGGGGTCGGTCAGGGCCTCGGCGAGCTCCGGTCCCGGGTCCGGGCCGACGATCCCCGCGAAGCGGGTGCCGAGCCCGACACCCGGCTCCTCGGCCACGAAGACCACGTCGGCGGGACCACCGCCGAGCGGCTCCGGCCCGGCGCAGGCGACCGCCGTGGCGCGGACGCCGGTGCGGTCGTCACCGACGTACGCCACGCCGGTGACGGTCCACCCGGGCGGCAACGGCCAGGGACACCAGAGCGGGACCACCGGTCGATCCGGCGGATCGGCGGCGGCGGTGATCCGGTCGACCACACTGGCCACGATCTCCGCTCCGATGTGCTCGGGCACGTGCAGCGGGGGCACCGGTCCGCAGTCGAGGCAGCGCGACTCGGAGTGCATCAGGTCCGGCGGACGGATCTGACCCCCACATCTCGGACAACTCACCGCGACACTCACCTTCCCACCGTCGCCCTCCTCCGCCCCGACGTCAAGCGGAGCGGCGGTTTCGACGCCGGTCGGGAAACCGGTCAGGCCGGCGGCGGGCCGGCGTACGCGCGGATCCAGGCGTGCATGGCGATGCCGCTCGCCACGCCGGCGTTGATCGAGCGGGTGGAGCCGTACTGGGCGATCGAGAAGAGCTCGTCGCACGCCGCACGGGCCGGTTCGGACAGACCCGGCCCCTCCTGGCCGAAGATCAGGACGCAGCGCCGGGGCAGGGTGGTGGTCTCCAGCGGCCGGGAGCCGGGCAGGTTGTCGATGCCGACCACCGGCAGGTCCGCGCCGGCCGCCCAGGCGACGAACTCATCGATCGTCTCGTGGTGACGGACGTGCTGGTAGCGGTCGGTCACCATCGCGCCCCGCCGGTTCCAGCGGCGCCGGCCGACGATGTGCACCTCGGCGGCGAGGAAGGCGTTGGCGTTGCGGACGACCGTGCCGATGTTGAAGTCGTGCTGCCAGTTCTCGATCGCCACGTGGAACCCGTGGCGCCGCCGGTCCAGGTCGGCCACCACCGCCTCGCGCCGCCAGTAGCGGTAACGGTCGACGACGTTGCGCCGGTCGCCCTCCGCGAGCAGCTCCGGGTCGAATCGCGGGTCGTCCGGCGGGTCACCCGGCCAGGGGCCCACGCCGACGTCGAGCTGGTCACCAGTCACGGTCTCCAGAGGGTACGGCCCACCGGCGGAGTTCCCCGGGCCGGGCCGGGCCCTTCCTTTCTCCTCAACGGAGGGCGAGGGCGGTGCCGAGCCGTTCCAGGAGACGGCGGTCGGCGGGGGCCATCGTGCCGTCCGGAACAGCCCGGCAGACGCGGGCCGCCACCGACTGCACCCACTGGCGGTACGCCGCGGAGTCGGCCGGGTCGGCGCGCCGGTGCAGGACCCGCACGGCGGTCCGACACGCGGCGAGCAGGTCCACCAGGTCGGTGAGCCGGCCGGCCGGTGGTGTCCCCTCGTCCCGGGCGTAGATGGCGGCGACGACGGCGCGGACCAGGTCGCTGTCGGAGGACCTCCCCGCCGCGACGGCGTCCAGTCCGGCCAGACCGGCGGCGACCGGACGCTCGGGGCGCCCCGGAGCGGGCGACACGGCGGCCACGAGGACCCGGCCGGGCAGGCTGGTCAGCAGGTCCCACTCGGCGGCGGAGTAGACGGCGGTGGTCGCCGGTGCGGCGCGGCGCCCGGCAGAGGACGGCTCTCCGGCGACGGAGTGGCTCATGGGGACCTCCGGCGCCAGCATATGCCGGGCATCTACGGAAATGGGCCCCTTCCCACCGGAAGGGGCCCACCGTCGTACGTCGGATTCAGCGCGGCTCGGGAAAGCTCGGCCGCTCGGGGTCGACGCCCTCGGGCACGGCCGCGGCCGCGTACTCCTTCTTGGGGACCATGACCTTGCGCCGGAAGACGCAGACCAGCGTGCCGTCCTGGTTGTAGCCGCGGGTCTCGACGGCGACCACACCCCGGTCGGGCTTCGAGGACGACTCCCGCTTGTCCAGCACCGTGGTCTCGCCATAGATGGTGTCACCGTGGAACGTCGGGGCGACGTGCCGCAGCGACTCGATCTCCAGATTGGCGATCGCCTTGCCGCTGACGTCCGGCACCGACATGCCGAGGAGCAGCGAGTAGATGTAGTTGCCGACCACCACGTTGCGCTTGAACTGGCTCGACGTCTCGGCGTAGTGCGCGTCCATGTGCAGCGGGTGGTGGTTCATGGTGAGCAGGCAGAAGAGGTGGTCGTCGTACTCGGTGACCGTCTTGCCCGGCCAGTGCCGGTAGACCGCGCCGACCTCGAACTCCTCGTAGTAGCGGCCGAACTGCATCCTTGTCCCCTTCGACGGGCGGCGATGGAGTTCGGCACAGCATGCCTTACCGCTGGTTAAGGAGAGCCCGGGGGCGCGCACCGTGGGGAAATGTCACACCGGCCACACCTGGGGGGAGACGCAATGAGCGGCGGGGCCCTCCCCGGCACCCGCCGCCCACGCTCTGATGGGAAAGATTCTGCACGAGTGGACACGCGGTGGACAGAGACCAGGATCACATTTATCCTTTTGTAACACTACTGTCGGTAACCATAAGTCCGGCCGACGGCGATCTCCGCAGCCCAAATAGCCGCTTGTCAAGGCGCAAGTTACCGATTCGCAGTCCGTACGGACGGTGATCTCCTTGGAAACGCTCCCATCACGTCCGGTCACGCAAATGCGACGTGCACTTGCGCTTCGCGGTTGCGCGGCCACCGACGACGGTCGATGGATGGCCGGCCATGTGCCAGGCTCGACCGGACGTTTCGGTCCAGGGTGGGCGGGAATTCCACGAGGTACGCCCTGGTTCCACCAGACGTAGCTATTCCGCGTGATCGGAGAGATTCGCATGGCAACCGTTGAGCTGACCACGGCAAACTTCGACGAGGTGACCGGCAGCGAGGGCATCGTGCTCGTCGACTTCTGGGCCGAGTGGTGCGGCCCATGCAAGCGGTTCGCCCCGGTCTACGAGCGATCCTCGGAGAAGCACCAGGACATCGTGTTCGGCAAGGTCGACACCGAGGCGCAGCAGGAACTGGGCGCGAAGTTCGACATCCGCTCGATCCCGACGATCATGGCCATCCGCGACGGCGTGATCGTCTTCGCCCAGCCGGGCGCCCTGCCCGAGTCCGCCCTGGAGAACCTCATCGAGCAGGTCCAGGCCCTCGACATGGACGACGTCCGCAAGAAGCTGTCCGAGCACAAGCACTGACGTGATTCCACGGCGGCCGGGCCCATCGGGCCCGGCCGCCGTGGTGTCCGGGGCCCGCCACTCGACGACAGAGGGCGCAACCCGGCGGGCGCACCTCCGCGGGATCCACTCCGGGCCCTGCTTCCCGTACCGTCACGAGTCGATGGACACCTTGACCCCCCGCGGTCGCGCCGCCCGGATCGCGGTCACCGCGCTCGGCCTGGCTCTGCTGCTGGCCGGCTCCGCCTGGGGAACCGACGACCACTTCCCGTTCGGTCCCTTCCGCATGTACTCGACCTCCAACCCGCCCGACTCCCCCGCTCCGGACACCCGGGTCGAGGGCGTCGACACCACCGGCGCGGTGGTCGACCTGGGCGAGCAGGCCACCGGCGTCCGCCGGGCCGAGATCGAGGGGCAGCAGGACCGCTACGCCGCCGACCCCTCGCTGCTCGCCGCGGTCGCCGACGCGTACGCCGAACGCCACGCAGGAGCCGCGGACCTGGTCGAGGTGCGCATCGTCATCCGCTGGCACGGCATCCACGGCGGGCGCCCCACCGGCCGCTGGACCGACGAGACCGTGGTCGCCTGGCGGGTGCCCCGGTGATCCGCTGGTTGACCGAGCCGGTGCCGCGCGGCCGGGTCGCCGCCTTCCGGACGCTCATCTACCTCTTCGTCGCCGCCGACCTCGCCGTCTTCACCCCGTGGGTACGCGACCGGGCCGCCGTGCCGGGCGACCTGTACCAGCCACTGCTGATCGGCCGGGTGCTGCCCCTGCCCACGCCCACCCCGGCGCTGGTCACCACCCTCTTCTGGGCACTGCTGCTGCTCGCCCTGCTCGCCGCGAGCGGTCGGGCACCCCGCCTGCTCGGCTGGTCGGTCTTCGCGCTCTACCTGGAGTGGATGATCGTCGCGATGAGCTACGGCAAGGTCGACCACGACCGCTTCGGTCTGCTCGTCGCCCTGGCCGTGCTACCGACCGCCGGCCGCGCCCGGCACGGCGACACCACTCGCACCGAGGCGGGTGGCTGGGCGCTGCGGGTCACCCAGACAGCGGTGATCTGCACCTACTTCCTGGCCGCCTGGGCCAAGCTGCGCTTCGGCGGACTGGACTGGCTGACCGGATCGGTGCTCGCCCGGGCGATCATCCGACGCGGCACCGAGCTGGCCGACGTGATCGCCTCCGTGCCGTACCTGCTGATCGTCGCCCAGTTCGGCATCGTCGCGTTCGAGGTGCTCAGCCCGGTGGTCTTCCTGCTGCGAAAGCGCTGGCAGCTGGCTACCGTGGGCTTCTTCTACTCCTTCCACCTGGTCACCATCGCCACCATCACCATCTCGTTCGCCCCGCACCTCGCGGCGATGGCGAGCTTCCTGCCGCTGGAACGGGTCCGTCCGGTCGTCTGGGCGCGCCGGTTGGCCGCCCGCCGGAGCATCGACGGTGTGGCCGGCGGCGCCGCGACAGCGGAACGGGGCAGCAGGGTGGGCTGGCCCGGACCTCGCCGGAGCACCGAGGACGAGGTGCCGGCCCGTCAGGACCCGGTGGTCGAGCGACCGGCGGGCCCGTAGAGGCGCTCCCGCGCCTCCCGGGGCAGGGAACACGCGGCCGTGCCGCCGGGGAGCCGATGCCGGTTGCGGGCGACCCAGCGGTACGCGGGCCAGGCTGCGGCGCGTACCGGCGGGAACCGCAGGCCGGTGCCGGCCACCCGCCAGAGCGGACCGCTGTCGCGGAGCAGCCGGGCGATCGCGTCCGGGCCGGCCGCGCGGGAGCCGTCTGCGCCCACCCACTGCACCGCCTCCTCGCACTGCGATTCGGTCAGGCCGAGCGCGTCGAGGTCGGCGAACTGCCAGGGCACCACCCGGGCTCCGGTGGGGACGCGCCGCTCGATGAACTCGGCACAGCGGGTGCAGAACGCGCAGTCCCCGTCGTAGACGAACGTCGACTTCTCCATGCCTCTCATCCTGCACCCGGCCCTTGCCGACCCGGCACGACGGTGGGGGGAAACACGCCAGCCGGCTTGCGCACTTATCGCACACGTGTTCGAATGATGGCCATGCGCTGGGACAACCTCTCCGCTCCCCCGGACGAGGGGCCTCCCGACGGGTCGGCGCCAGCGACTCCACCCCTGCCGCTGGCGCTGCCCGGCGCGGTCGTCCGCACCTTCGACACGCCCGGCTTCGCCGGGATGACCTTCTACGAGGTGCAGGCCAAGTCGATCATCAACAGGGTGCCCGGCGCGTCCCAGGTGCCCTTCGAGTGGACGATCAACCCGTACCGGGGCTGTTCGCATGCCTGCACCTACTGCCTGGCCGGAGAGACCCCGATCCTCCTGGCGGACGGCCGCACCAAGCCGATCCGCGATCTGGAAATCGGCGATCGGATCTACGGCACCGAACGGCAGGGTGCCTACCGCCGGTACGTCGTCACCACGGTGCTCGACAAGTGGTCGACGGTGAAGCCTGCCTACCGGGTGACCATGGAGGACGGCACGACACTGGTCGCGAGCGGCGACCACCGCTTCCTCTCGGAGCGGGGCTGGAAGTACGTCACCGGAGCGATGAACGGCGTTGGTCAGCGGCCATACCTGACCACGAAGAACCGCCTGCTCGGCACCGGCCAGTTCGCGGACGGGCCGAAGGAGACCGACGACTACCGTCGGGGCTACCTCTGCGGAATGATCCGCGGTGACGCCAACCTCGGCACGTACACCTATCCCCGAGGCGTCATCCATCGGTTCCGGCTGGCGCTGGCGGACGAAGCTGGATTGCATCGCGCACAGCGATTCCTCACCGCCGCGGGAGTCGCGACCCGACTCTTCTCCTTCGCCCAGGCAAGCGCATCGAGACGCGCGATCTCCGCCATCCGAACCTCCAAACGGCGGGACATCGAGGCTATCCAGGCCCTCGTTGCGTGGCCGCCGGAACCGAGCGTCGACTGGCGCAAGGGCTACCTCGCGGGGATCTTCGACGCCGAGGGCAGCTGCAGCCGGGGCATTCTCCGGATCTCCAACAGCGATGACGAAATCCTGGAACGTGCGTCGGAGGCACTTGACCACTTCGGCTTCCGAGCCGTGCTGGACGATCCCGGCCGGGCAGACCGTGTGCGGCAGATTCGACTGACCGGCGGGCTGCCCGAGCGCCTGCGTTTCTTCCATCTGACCGACCCGGCCATTACCCGGAAACGGTCGATCGAGGGAACCGCACTGAAATGCCGGACGGCGCTGCGAGTGGTCAGAATCGAGCCGCTCCACCTCGACCTGCCGCTCTGGGACATCACCACCGGCACGGGCGACTTCATCGCGGACGGCGTGGTCAGCCACAACTGCTTCGCGAGGAGCACTCACACCTATCTGGACCTCGACGCGGGCGCGGACTTCGACCGCAAGGTGATCGTCAAGGTCAACGCGGGCGAGCTGGTCCGCCGGGAGCTGGCCGCACCCCGCTGGCGAGGGGCCCACATCGCGATGGGCACCAACGTCGACTGCTACCAGCGGGCCGAGGGGCGCTACCGGCTCATGCCGCAGATCATCGCCGCGCTGCGGGACTTCGCGAACCCGTTCTCGATCCTCACCAAGGGCACCCTGATCCTGCGGGACCTGCCGCTGCTGCGACAGGCCGCCGAGGTGACCCGCGTCGGGCTGTCGTACTCGGTGGGTTTCGTCGACGAGCGGCTGTGGCGTGCTGCCGAACCGGGAACGCCGAGTCCCCGCCGTCGCCTCGACGCGGTGCGCACCCTGACCGACGCGGGGTTCGAGGTGGGCGTGCTGATGGCGCCGATCCTGCCCGGCCTCAGCGACGACGACGAGTCGATCGACGCCACGGTCGCCGCTATCGCCGCCGCCGGGGCGGCCAGCGTCACGCCGATGGCTCTGCACCTGCGTCCTGGTGCCCGGGAGTGGTACGCGCACTGGATCGGCCGGGAGTTCCCCCACCTGGTGCCCCGCTACCGCGAGCTGTACCGGGCGGGAGCGTACGCGCCGCAGTCGTACCAGCGGGAGCTGACCGCACGGGTGCGGATCGCGGCCCGGCGACACGGCCTGCACCGGGGCGAGCACGGCGAGAACCGCCGCCTCCCCGAGCCGACACCCCCGCCACCCGCCGCCGAGCAGTTGAGCCTGCTGTAGCAATCCACGGCTACGCTGCCGCCCGTGCGGGAGACGATCGACCGGGCACTGCGCCGGCAGCGGGTGCTGGTGGTCGTGGCTGTCGTGGCCGGTGTGCTCTGGGGCGTCCTCGGCACGCTGGCCGATCGAGGAGCGACCGGCGCCGTCGTGGCGCTGGCGCCGATCCTCCTGTGGCTCGGCTACTGGGGTCACGAGCTGTTCCGGTCACCCAGCCGGACGGGGCTGCGGGTGGCGCCGGAGCAGTCCACGTTCTTCGCCCCGCCTCGCTGGCCAGTGACGTTGCCGGTCGTCATGACCGCGTGGCTGCCCCTTCAGCTGGTCACCTACTCGGCCCGCTGGGGCAGGGACGCCTTCTGGTGGTTCCTGCTGGTGGTCACGGCCGTCGCCGTCGCCATCGTGGTCCGGGAGCAGTGGCTGCGCCTACCCCTGGTCGAGATCACGCCGGACGGTGTCGGCTACGGATGGCCCCGGCGCACGGTGTTCGTACCGTGGGCGGCGGTGGACCGCGACGGGCCGTTGTGGGCGGCACAGGGCGACACCTTCCTGCGGCTGCCCCTGGTCCGGCCGGATCTGGTGCGGCGGTCGCGCCTCGCCCGGCGGCGTGCCGAGCAGCGGTTCCGGGTGCGGAACGTCGACGTGGCACCGGTGTTCCTCGCCGCCGCCGTCCGGCACTACGCGCGGCACCCGGAGCACCGGACGGGGATCGGCACTCGGGAGGAGTACGCCCGGTTGTGCCGGACACTCACCGGCGGCGACTGACCAGCGGCGTTAGAGTCGGCGGGTGCGCTCCGCTCAGCAGATTCTCGCCGACTCCGCCGTGATCGCCGTCGTGGGCGCGTCCCGCGATCCCGGCAAGGCCGCGCACAGCGTGCCGTTGCAGATGCAGCGGTACGGGTGGCGCATCATCCCGGTCAACCCGACCGCCGACGAGCTGTTCGGCGAGCGGGTCTACCGGTCGCTGGCCGACATCCCGCACCCGGTCGATCTCGTCGACGTGTTCCGGCCGGCGCAGGACGCGGTCGAGGTGGTCCGCCAGGCCGTGGCGATCGGCGCGCCGGCCGTGTGGTTGCAGCTCGGCATCGTGTCGGCCGAGGCGCGGCGGATCGCCACCGAGGCCGGCATCGACTACGTCGAGGATCGGTGCCTGATCGTCGAACGCGCCGCCGCCGGCCTCACCCGCCTGCGCTGACCCCGCCCCGCCTGCGCTGACCTCGGCCCGCCTGCGCTGACCCCGGCCCGCCTTGCTGACCAAGGGATTTGCGTCGGATTCCACGTCGGGCCCTGACCCAAAGCCCTTGATCGACGATGCGGACGGGTGGGTGGCCCTGGTGACCTAGTCTGCGGGTGTGCGGGGGATGCGGCTGCCCAGGATCGGGGACGGATTGTGGGCGCGGCGGCTGGTCGCACTGACGGTGGGGACGGGTGCCGCAGCGCTGGTGGGCACCGGCCTGCTCCAGGTGCCCCCGGCGGACCGGTACGACCTCAGCCTCCCGGTGTGGCTGCTCATCGGTGTGCATCTGCTGTCGCAGCGGTGGTGGCCCCGGCGCGACGGTCGTCTGGTGTGGCGGGTGCGTGTCGCCGGCGTGACCTCGGTGGAGCCGGGTCTGGTGGCCCGGCGGTCCCTTGCCGGCTGGGCCGACCTGGTGGGAGGCGCGGCGCTGGCCGCAGCCCTGTGCGCGGGGCTGATCAGCACCCTGCCCGCGGAGCCGGTCTGGGCCCGGGCCCTGCGGATGGCGCTCGTCGCGGGGGTAGCCGTGGGTATCGGGTGGGCGGTGCACGAGGAGGCGCGGTTCACCGGTCGGCTGACGCTCACCGCCGGCGGCGTCCGGCACGGCCGCCGGACGTACGAATGGACGAACATCGGCCGCGTCACCCCACGCCGGCAGAACGGGCGGCTCGACGGGGTACGGCTGCGGCTTGCCGTCCGGCGGTCCCTGGAGCCGGCGCCCGTGGTGGGCGGACGGGACACGGCCGTGCCCGAGGATCGGTTGGTCGCCGCGATCGAGCACTACCGGAGGAGACCGGAGGTGCTCGGGGTCGGCCTGCCGGTCAGCGCTCCGGAACCCGCCGTGCCGGAGCCGACCGAGGGTGTGCGTTGAGAAGGGGCCCCTCCTCAATCGGAGGCGTTGAGAAGGGGCCCTTCCTTGCACCGTCAGAGCTTGTATTCCTTGAGGAGGCCGCGGGAGATGATGGTTTTCTGGATCTCCGAGGTGCCCTCGCCGATGAGCAGGAACGGGGCCTCCCGCATGAGGCGCTCGATCTCGTACTCCTTGGAGTAGCCGTAGCCGCCGTGGATGCGGAACGCCTCCTGGACCACCTCGGCGCAGTACTCGGAGGCGAGCAGCTTCGCCATGCCGGCCTCGACGTCGTTGCGCTGGCCGGCGTCCTTGAGCCGGGCGGCGTTGACCATGAGGGCGTGCGCCGCCTCGATCTTGGTGCCCATCTCGGCGAGCTTGAAGGCGATCGCCTGGTGCTTGGCGAGGGGCTGGCCGAAGGTGCGCCGCTGCTGGGCGTACGCGACGGCGAGCTCGAAGGCGCGGATGGAGATGCCGCAGGCGCGGGCGGCGACGTTGACCCGGCCGACCTCGATGCCGTCCATCATCTGGTAGAAGCCGCGGCCGACCTTGTCCTCGCCGCCGAGCACGGCGGAGGCGGGGACGGTCACGCCGTCGAGGACCATCTCGGTGGTCTCGACGCCCTTGTAGCCCATCTTGTCGATCTTGCCGGGGATGGTCAGGCCGGGGGCGGTCTCGCCGAAGCCGGGCTCCTTCTCCAGCAGGAAGGTGCTCATGTTGCCGTAGACCGAGTCGGCCCCGGTGTCGGTCTTGACCAGGGTGGCGACCACCGAGGAGTAGGCCCCGTTGGTCAGCCACATCTTCTGGCCGTTGAGGACGTAGTTGTCGCCGTCGCGAACGGCCTTCGACTTGATCGCCGAGACGTCGGAGCCGGTCTCCGGCTCGGACATCGAGAACGCGCCGCGCACCTCGCCGGTGGCCATCTTCGGCAGCAGCCGGGCCTTCTGCTCGGCGGAGCCGTGCTGGGAGACGAGGTACGCCACGATGAAGTGGGTGTTGACGATGCCGGAGATCGACATCCAGCCCCGGGACAGCTCCTCGACCACCAGGGCGTACGTCAGCAGGGACTCGCCCAGCCCGCCGTACTCCTCGTCGATGGTGAGACCGAACAGCCCCATCTCCTTCATCCCCTCGAGGATGTCGGCCGGGTACTCGTCCGCATGCTCCAGCCTCTGGGCGTGCGGGATGATCTCCTTGTCCGCGAACTCCCGGACGGTTTCCAGGATCGACCGCTGCACATCGGTCAGGCCGGGCGTCTGGGCGAGTCGGGCCATCTCAGCCTCCGGGGGATCGGCGCACTACTCGTGGGTAACTGAACGCTCGGTCAGTATCGACCTCACGACGGGCGAGGCCAAGGTGACCAGTCCACACAACCGCTGTGAAAAGGTTCACCGCTGGGGGTACCGTCCGGCAAGAGGACGAGTGCCCCCACCGGCAGGAGGACCAGTCGCGTGAGCCAGCCACCGCAGCCGCCGGGTTCGTCGGACCCGGACCGGACGCCGTCGCCCTGGGAGCAACCCGCCGCCGGTCCCGAGCCGCCGACGTACGGGCAGCAGCCCGGCCAGGACCCGTACGGCCAGCAGCCCGCGTACGGGCAGCCCTCGTACGAGCATCCCGGCGAGCAGCCGCACGGGCAGCAGTGGGGTCACCAACCCCCGTACACCCCGCAGCCGCCGTACGGCCAGTACGGTCCGCCGTCCGGCCCGGGCCAGCGACCCGGCGGCGGGATGAACGTGCTCGCGATCCTCTCGCTGGTTTTCGCCTTCGTCTTCGCCCCGGCCGGCATCGTCCTGGGCCACCTCGCCAAGCGGCAGATCCGCACCACCGGCGAGGACGGCGACCAGCTCGCCACCTGGGGCCTGATCCTCAGCTACGTCTTCACCGGGCTCGGCCTGCTGCTCTGCTGCGGCTGGATCGCGCTGGCCACCCTCGCCGGCAACGACGGGATGATGGGGTACTGACGGTCAGCGGAACTGGGCCTCGCGGACGCTGTTGCCCCCGTCCACCACGAGCATCTGGCCGGTGATGTACGACGCGGCGGGCGAACAGAGGAACGTGATGGCCGACGCCACCTCGTCCGGGGTCCCCGGTCGGCCGACCGGGGTGCCGAGGCCCTGCTTGATCTCCGCCATGGTGGACGCCGCCGTGTAGATGGTGCCCGGGGCCACCGCGTTGACGGTCACCCCGTCGGCCACCATCTCCATGGCCAGCGCCCGGGTGAGCCCGACCACACCCGCCTTGGCCGCCGCGTACGCCGCCTCGGTGGGCAGCGCGTTGACCGGCCCGGCGGTGGCCGCGAGGTTCACGATCCGGCCCCAGCCGCGCTCCGCCATGCCGCCGATGAACGCCCGGCTGCACAGGAAGGCGGTGGTCAGGTTCCGGTCGATCTCGCCGCGCCACTCGTCGTAACTCAGCTGGGCGACCGGGCGCAGCACCTCCGGGCTCGCCCGGCTGGCCAGCCCGGCGTTGTTGACCAGCACCTCCACGTCGCCGAGCTGCTCGGCGACCGCGTCGGCGAGCGCGCCCACCTCCGACTCGTCGGTGAGGTCGGCGACGAAGCCGGTCACCCCCAGCTCGCCCGCCCGCTCGTGGATCCGGCGGGTGGTGGAGACGATGGCGACCCGGGCGCCCAGGTCGGCGAGCCGCCGGGCGGTCGCGTACCCGATGCCGTCCGGGCTGCCCGCACCGGTCACCAGGGCGACCTTCCCGTCGAGCCGCATGGTCACCGGCTCGGGGAGTGCCCGGCCGGAGGTGTCCGTGGCCCGCGCGTCATTCGCCATGCCAGGATCCTGCCCCCTCACCGTGGTCCGGGCAACGCGGCACCCGGTACAGGGATCTCCAAGTTTGGGCGCGGATGGCTACCCTGACGGCGCGCATCCCCAGCCGATGGAGAACAGACGATGACATACCCCCCGCCGTCCGGCGGTTGGTCCGACCCCTCGTGGTCGGGTCAGCAGTCCGGCCCTCCGGCCGATCCGACCCTCGCTGCCGGCAGCCCGATCCCCGCCCAGCCCGGTGGTGACCCGTACGCCCCCGCCAACCCGTACGTCGGGGCGCCGCACCCCACCGACCCGTACGCCGCGCCGCACCCCGGCGGTCCGCACGCGGACGTGCACAAGGGCGCCGACCCGTACGCGGGCGGCTACCCGCCGCCGCCCTACGGCGTTCACGGCTACGGCTACGCCCCGCAGCAGAAGACCAACGGGCTGGCCATCGCCGCGCTCGTGCTGGCCCTGGTCGGCGTCGGGTCCTGCATCACCGCCCCGATCGGGGCGATCCTGGGTCACGTGGCGCGCAAGCAGATCCAGCAGACCGGTGAGGGCGGCGAGGGCATGGCGAAGGCCGCCATCATCGTCGGCTGGATCCTCACCGGGCTCCTCGGCCTGCTCATCGCCTTCTACGTCGTGGTCGCCGTCATCGCGGTCACGTCCGACGGTGGCAGCAGCAGCAGTAACAACTGGTGAGACGCGTCGTGCCGCCCCGGCCGGGCCGGGGCGGCACGATCCGGTACGGGCGGCGCTACTCGGCCGGCGGGGTGAACGTCGACGTCCGGGTCATCCCGGCCGCGCGACCCTTGGCCGCGATCACCAGCGCCATCTTGCGGGACGCCTCGTCGATCATCTCGTCGCCGAGCATCACCGCGCCCAGCTTCCCGCCGGCCTCCGAGGTGTAGTGCTCGTACGCGTCGAGGATCAGTTCGGCGTGGTCGTAGTCGGCCTGCGCCGGCTGGTACACCTCGTTGGCGGCGTCGATCTGGCCCGGGTGGAGCACCCACTTGCCGTCGAAGCCGAGCGCCGCCGACCGCTTGGCGACCTCGCGGAACGCGTCCACGTCGCGGATCTGCAGGAACGGGCCGTCGATGGCCTGCTTGTCGTGCATGCGGGCGGCCATGAGGATGCGCATCAGGATGTAGTGGTACGGGTCACCCGGGTAGTCCGGGATCAGCGCGCCCACCACCAGCGACTTCATGTTGATCGAGGCCATGAAGTCGGCCGGGCCGAAGATGATCGTCTCCACCCGGGGCGACGCGGCGGCGATCGCGTCCACGTTGACCAGGCCGGCGGCGTTCTCGATCTGCGCCTCGATGCCGATCCGGCCGACCTCCAGGCCGAGGGTCTTCTCCAACTGGGTCAGCGTCATGTCCAGCCACTGCACCTGGGCGGCGTTCTGCACCTTCGGCAGCATGATGCAGTCGAGGTTCGCGCCCGCGCCCTCCACGACCTCGATGACGTCCCGGTAGGTCCACGGGGTGGTGAGGTCGTTGACCCGTACGACGCGGGTCTTGCCCGCCCAGTCGCCCTCGTTGAGAGTCGCCACGATGTTCTTGCGGGCGTCCGGCTTGGCCAGCGGCGCGACCGCGTCCTCCAGGTCGAGGAAGACCTGGTCGGCGGGGAGGCCCTGGGCCTTGCCGAGCATCTTGACGCTGGAACCCGGTACCGCGAGGCAGGACCGGCGGGGGCGACCGACTGCGGCCATGGATGCGCTCCTTCCAGCGTCCGGCGGACACGCCGACGCCAGCTGACGGACGTTTGCGGAAACTTAACGATCCCAAAGGGCGTTGTGACGCCACGGTAACCTCGTGCCGTGACCGGGGTGAATGGACCTGTGGAAGATCTCACTGGGCGTCGACTGGTGGTGGTGACCGGGGCCAGCTCCGGCATCGGCCTGGCGGCCGCCGTCGACCTGGCGTGCCGCGGCGACCAGGTGGTACTGGTCGGGCGTGACCCGGCCCGCCTCCAGGCGGCGGCGGAGCAGGTGCGGGAGGCCGCCGGGGAACGCCCGGAGCTGTTCCGGGCCGACTTCGCGGTCCTCGACGACGTACGGCGGCTGGCCGAGCTGCTGCGGTCCGCGTACGACCGGATCGACGTGCTGGCCAACAACGCCGGGGCGATCGTGCTCCAGCCGATCACCACGGTGGACGGCTTCGAGCTGTCGATCCAGGCCAACCACCTGGCGCCGTTCCTGCTGACCAACCTGCTGCGGGACCGGATCGGGCGGATGGTGGTCACCGCCTCCGGCGCACACCGCAGCGGCACCCTCGACCCGGACGACCTGAACGCGCCGCTGGGCCGGTACCGGCCGATGAACGCGTACGGCACCAGCAAGCAGGCCAACATCCTGTTCACCGCCGAGGCGGCCCGGCGCTGGCCCCGGATCCCCGCGTACTCCTTCCATCCCGGGGTGGTGCGGACCCGGTTCGGCAACGACAGCCGCCTGGTCGCCATCGGCATGCGGTTCCTGCCGTTCCGCAGCCCGGAAAAGGGCGCGGAGACGCTGGTGTGGCTCGCCAACCAGGACCCGTCCCGGCTCCAGACCGGCGGCTACTACGCGGACCGCCGGGTGCGCCGGCCGCTGCCGAAGGCGGCCGACCCGCAGCTCGCGGCGCGGCTCTGGGCGGCCAGCGCGAAGGCCGTCGGCATCGACGCCTGACCCGCTACTCGGTCAGGTGCACCGGGACGCTGGTGACGACCACCCCGGGCAGCGGCCGGAGCGCGGCGCGCAGCCGCTTCTCGGTGCGGCTGTGCAGGGGCCGGTGCCAGCGGCGGCGCACCATCACCTCGGGCACCACCACGGTCAGCACCAGGTCCGCCCGCCCGGCGTGCAGCGCCTCCAGGTAGTGCGCCAGCGGCCCGATCACCGCCCGGTACGGCGACACGATCGTCTCCAGCCGCACGTGGTCGCCCCACGCCCGCCACTGCTCCCGGAACCGGTCCGCCTCCGGTTCCTCCGGTGCGATGTGCACGGCCAGCGTCGGCTGGCCGAGGGAGGCCGCGTACGCCAGGCCCCGCAGCGACGCCCGGTTCAGCCGGGCGACCGGCACGACGACCAGGTGGCGTACCTCCTGGGGCAGTTCCTGCGCCTCGGACGCGGCGGCGCCGGACGGCCCGGCGTCCGACGGCGGGCGCAGCGCGAGCGACCGGTGCAGGATGCGGTAGTGCCGTTGGATGGCGCGGAAGAGCAGGACCAGCAGCGGTACGGCGACGACCACCACCCACGCACCCTCGGTGAACTTGCTGACCCCCGCCGTGACCAGCACCAGTCCGGACAGCGTCGCGCCGACAGCGTTCAGGGTCGCCCGTCGCCGCCAGCCCGGCCCCCGGTGGCGACGCCAGTGCACGACCATGCCGGCCTGCGACAGCGTGAAGGCGAGGAACACGCCCACCGCGTAGAGCGGGATCAGCGCCTCGGTGTGCCCGCGGAACGCGACCAGGATCACGGCGGCGGCCACGGCGAGCGCGAGCAGGCCGTTGCTGAAGGCCAGCCGGTCGCCCATGTGCAGGAACCGGCGGGGAGCGTGCCCGTCGCGGGCCATGAAGAAGAGCAGCCGGGGGAAGCCGTTGAAGGCGGTGTTCGCGGCGAGCAGGAGGATGGTCGCGGTGGCCGCCTGGACGAGCCCGTACCACGGGCCGCTCGGGAAGGTCACCCGGGCCAGCTGGGACAGCATCGTCTCGTCGGACGCCGGCACCAGCCCGGCCTGGTGGAACAGCAGGGTCAGACCCGCGAAGAGCACCACGAGCATGCCGATCATCCAGGTCAGCGTGGTGCGCGCGTTGCGCCACTCCGGCGTCCGGAAGGCGGTCACCGCGTTGGAGACGGCCTCGATGCCGGTCATCGACACCGCGCCGGAGGAGAACGCCCGCAACACCAGCAGCAGCGACAGGCCCTCGACGGCCGGCACCGGATCCGGCGGCACGGGTGTGAAACCCCGGGCCGCCGCCTGGAAGCCGCCGGCCAGCAGCAGCGCGACGACCGCGACCACGAAGGCGTACGTGGGCAGCACGAACAGGTTGCCGGCGACGCGTACGCCCCGGAGGTTGCCGGCGAGCAGCAGCGCGATCACCAGGACGCCGAGCGGCACGGCCAGCGGCGTCAGCGCCGGCAGCGCCGAGGTGACCGCCTGCACGCCGGCCGCGACGGACACCGCCACCGTCAGGACGTAGTCCAGGATCAGACCGGCCGCGGCGACCAGGCCGGCCCGGGGACCGAGGTTGTCCCCGGCCACGATGTAGGAGCCGGCGCCGTGCGGGTACGCCGGGATGGTCTGGCGGTACGAGGCGCCGACCGCGACCATCAGCACCGCCAACCCGACTGCGAGCGGCAGGGACAGCCCGAGCGCCCCGCTGCCGGCGAGCACCAGCACGGCGAGCATGGCCTCCGGTCCGTACGCCACCGAGCTGAGCAGGTCCGAGGAGAGCACCGGCAGGGCGACCGTCTTGCGCATCCGCTCGTAGAGCACGGCGGCGCTGCTCAGCGGTGGCCCGAACAACGCCCGCCGGAGTCGGGTGACCGACCGGCCGAAGCGGCTGCCGGGGACGTTGGCCGGTTCGGCGGCGACCAGCTCGTCCGGTTCCTCCACCCGGAACATGGCGATCGGCGCGAGCCGCCCGAACCGGGTCGGTGCGGGCCGTTCCCCGTGCCGGCGCAGCGTCGGGTCGACCGGCAGGGCGTCGGTACGCGACGCGCCGCCCCGCCATGCCTCCCCGATCCGGCGCAGCGCGCGCAGCTCGTCGGGACGCAGCGGCGGGAACTCGGCCGACGGCGTGACGACGGTGCCGCGCTCGGCACCACCGTCGTGCCCGTCCGCCCGGCCGTCCCCCGTCACGATCCCCCGCCCACTGTCCGCGTTCCCGCTTCCTCCCCTCGCACTTTCACGGAAAGCGGCCGGGTCGGCGGTCGAATGGCCACTCTTTCCGTGAACGTGCGGCTCTTCGCGGGCGGCGGCTCTTCGGTGGGCGGTGGGCCGCGGGTCAGTCGCGCAGCGGGGCGGTGTCGGCCGGGACGGCGGTGGGCACCGGCGGGACACGACGGGCCGCCCGGCCGCCGAGCACCACCACGGCGACGCCCGCCAGGAGCAGCGCCAGGCCGGGCAGGGCGAGCGGACGCGGCAGCTGGTCGAGCCACACCCAGCCGATCAGGGCGGCCCCCGGCGCCTCCAGCAGGATCAGGACGCTGATCGTGACGGCCGAGACGCGCCGCAGCGCGTAGTTGAACATGGAGTGACCGAGCAGTTGGGCGCCGACCACCAGGGCCAGCACGGCCGCCCAGGTGCCGGCGTCGAAGCCGGTCAGCGGCACCCGGCCGACCAGGCAGACCACGAGCAGCAGCAGGGCGCACACCCCGTAGCAGATGGTGGTGTACGTGGCCGTACTGATCGTGGCCCGGGCCCGCTCCCCGAGCGCCGAGTAGACCGCCGCGAACATGCCGCCCACGATCGCGAGCAGGTCACCGGCGAAGGCCCGGCCGGAGACCGCGAAGTCCGCGCCGGTGGCCAGGACGGCACCGACCACCGCCACACCGACACCGGCCCACACCGCGACGGGCAGCCGGCGTCCCTGGGCGCGGGCGATCAGTCCCTGCCAGACCGGCTGGGTGGCGCCCAGGGCCGTCGCGGCGGCGACCGACGTGAGCTGGGCGCTCGGCATCCACGTGGCGAAGTGCGCGGCCAGCGCCACGCCGGACAGGACGCAGAAGAGGCCCTCCCGCCGCCCGGCACCCACGGTCAGCGCGCGGAACTCGGCCCGCCGTCGGGCCAGCGAGAACGGGCCGAGCACGGCGGCCGAGAGCATGTTGCGCCAGAACGCCACGGCCAGGGCGGGTGCCGCGGCGAACGCGATCAGCGGTGCGGACGACGACACGGCGGCGACGGCGAGGACGAGCGCCCCGGTGGTCACCGGGTCGAGGGGCGGGCGGTGCGCGGTGGAGGACACGGGGAGCAATCCTCACACGTTCGGGCCACCACGGAACGTCAATGCTCCGTTACGATCACGATCGTCCCGCCGGCGACCCCTCGACCGCCCGGAGGCGCTCCCATGCCCACGTACCAGGCGGTGCTGTTCGACTTCTTCGGCACGCTGACCCGCTCCGTCCAGCGCGGCGCCGCCCACTCCGGCACCGCCGACCTGCTCGGCTGCCCCCGCGACGCCTTCATCGACGTGCTCGACCGCACCTTCTACCAGCGCGCCAGCGGGCGGCTGGGCGATGCCGAGGCCACCATGCGCTGGGTCTGCGACCAGGCCGGCGTCCACCCCTCCGACGAGGCGGTGCGCTGCGCGGTCGCCGCCCGCCACAGCGCCGTACGCGCCGACACCCGACTGCGCGACGAGGCGGTGCCCACGCTGGCCGCGCTGCGCGCACGGGCCGTACGGACCGGGATCGTCAGCGACTGCACCCACGAGCTGCCGGCGTTCCTGCCGCAGTTGCCGATCGCGCCGCTGGTCGACGTACGGGTGTTCTCCGTCCAGCTGGGCCGCTGCAAGCCCGACCCCGCGCTCTACCTGACAGCGTGCCACCGGCTCGGGGTGGCGCCGGTGGACTGCCTGTTCGTCGGCGACGGCGGCAGCCAGGAGCTGACCGGGGCGCAGCGCACCGGGATGACGGCGGTCCGGCTGGCCGCACCGGACCTCGCCGGTCACATGGTGTTCAACGCCGACGACTCCTGGCACGGGCCGGTCCTGCACTCGCTCGCCGAGGTGGTCGGCCTGGTCGACGGCACGGCGACCCTCACCGACGCGGCGGTGTCGGCCGGCACCACCTGACCGGCACGCCCCGGTCACGGTCACCGCGTCCGACCCGGCGTCGGGCCGGCGTACCGCGCCGGTCAGCGACGGCGGACGCGGTGCAGGCGGAAGGGCTTGCGGGTGGCGCGCACGACCGGCGTCTCCCGGGGCACCTCGGCCAGTGACTCCGCCGGGAGCGCCGCCCCGGCGAGCGGGTCACCGGCCGGGGTGAGCTGGTTCAGGGCACACCCGTCGGCCGCCCACCGCGCCACCAGGTCGGCCGCCGTACCGGGGGCGTTCAGCCGCTTGGCGGCGACGAGCGGGGCGTTGGTGTCCCAGTGCTCGGTGCCCGGGGCCAGCCGGGTCACCCGGGCGGGCCAGGTGACGATCCGGCCGCCGTGGTCGCCGCGCAGGGTCACCTGCGCCTCCGTCGCGTCGGCCAGCCCCGGCGCGGACTGCTCGCCCGGCCCGCTGACCACGAACAGCGCCCCCTCCAGCGGGACGCACCACAGCCCGTACGCCGGGCCGCCGGGGACGTTCACCCAGGCCACGGCCGCCTTCTTCAGCGCCTCGTCGACCAGGGGCGTGCTACGGGGTTCCACTCCGGCATCCTCCCCCATCGCGGCCGGTCCCGTCAGCCGACGAACGGCGGCACCATGATCTCGCCGCGCGCCACCGGGACCACCTGACCCGCGACCGTCGCGCCGACGGCCTGGCCGCCCGCCGCGGTCACCGTGCACGACAGCGACGACGGCCGGCCCATCTCGACACCCTGCCGGACGGTGTACGCCGCGCGCCCGTCGCCCGGCAGCAGACCGCTGGCCACCAGCCACACGCCCAGCCCGAGCGCCGCCGAGCCGGTCGCCGGGTCCTCCGGAACGCCGAGCCCCGGCACGAAGACACGGGCGTGCGCGGTTTGCGCGGCGGCGTCCCAGGAGAAGACGCTGACGTGCTCCACCCCGTACCGCTCCGCCGCCGCCGCGTTCATCCGGGCGCGGGCCACCGCGTCCGGACGCACCGGCAGGTACGGGAACTCCAGCCCGCAGCCGGCCACCCGGGGCGCGGGACCGGCGTGGTCGGCGGCGGTGAGTCCCGCCATCTCCAGCAGCGGCTCCGGATCCAGCTCCGGTCCGAGCGTGGGGGTGCCGCCGGTGAGGGTCGCCCCGGTCGGGGTCACCTCGATCGGCAGTACGCCGGCGACGCACTCCTGGGTGACCTGCCCCACACCGAACAGGCCCCGCCGGGCGGCGGTGAAGGCCGCACCGACACTCGGGTGCCCGGCGAACGGGATCTCGGCGGCGGGGGTGAAGATGCGGGCCCGGTAGGTGGCGCCAACCTGGGTGGCCGGGAGCACGAAGACCGTCTCGGAAAGGTTGAACTCCACCGCGAGCGCCTGCATCTGGTCGGTCGCCAGTGCTTCGGCACCGAACACCACCGCCAGGGGGTTGCCCGCGAAGGGGCGGTCGGTGAAGACGTCCACGATCTCGTAGGCCAAGGTCGACATGTTGATAAACACTAGGCGCTTAGGCTGGTGCCCGTGAGTACGCCGACCCGGGTCTACATCGCCCGCCTCGCCGGAGTCGCCGTGTTCGACCCCAACGGCGACCAGGTGGGGCGGGTCCGTGACGCGGTGGCGCGGCTGCGCTCGACCCAGCGCCCGCCGGAGGTGGTCGGCCTCGTCGCCGAGATGCCGATGCGGCGTCGCATCTTCCTCTCCATCAACCGCATCACCTCCATCGACGCCGACGCGGTGGTGCTCGGCAGCGGCACCCTCAACCTGCGGCGCTTCGAGAAGCGCCCCAACGAGCTGCTGGTGCTGCAGGAGCTGCTCGACCGGCGGGTGCAGATCGACCCGGGCGGCCAGTCCGGCGCGGTCGTCGACATCGCGATGGAGTGCAGCCGGGGCGGTGAGTGGTCGCTCAGCCGGGTGGCCGTACGCGAGCAGACCGGCCGGCTCACCCGGCGCGGCCACCTGCACCAGGTGGAGTGGGACAAGGTCCGTGGCCTGAGCGGCATCGCCACCACCCGGGGCACCGCCAACCTGCTCGCGGTCCTGGAGGACATGCGTCCCGCCGACCTGGCCAACGCGCTCCAGGACCTGCCCGACGCGCGGCGCAACGAGGTCGCGGCGGCCCTCGACGACGAGCGGCTGGCCGACGTGCTCAGCGAGCTGCCGGAGCACGACCAGGTGGAGATCCTGGTCGCGCTGGACCGGGAACGGGCCGCGGACGTGCTGGAGGAGATGGACCCGGACGACGCGGCCGACCTGCTCAACGAGCTGCCGCCGCCGGAGCAGGACGTGCTGCTCGACCTGATGGAGCCGGGCGAGGCGGACCCGGTACGCCAACTGCTGAAGTACATGCCGGGCACGGCCGGCGGCGTGATGACCTCCGAGCCGGTCATCCTGCCGCCGGACGCCACCGTCGCCGAGGCGCTGGCCCGGGTCCGGGAGGTGCAGCTCTCCCCCGCCGTGGCCGCCCAGGTCTTCGTGACGCGGGCGCCGATGACCACGCCCACCGGGCGGTACCTCGGCATGGTGCACTTCCAGCGCCTGCTCCGGGAGCCGCCGGCGGACATGCTGGGCGGCATCGTGGTCAACGACATCGACCCGTTGCGGCCGACCACCCCGCTGCCCGAGATCACCCGCCGCATGGCCACGTACGACCTGGTGGCCATGCCGGTGATCGACCGCAACAACCGGCTGGTCGGCGCCGTCACCGTGGACGACGTGCTGGACCACCTGCTGCCCCGGGACTGGCGTGACCGGGACGCCGTGACGGCGGTGTCCCCGCCCGGCGGGGCGCTGGACGGCGACGATGGCTGAGCAGCGCCGGCCACAGCGGCTCGACCAGCCGCGCGAGCCCCGACGGTTGACCCTGCCCCGGTTCGACCCGGAGGCCTTCGGTCGCTGGTCGGAGGGGATCGCCCGCGGGATGGGCACGGCGAACTTCATCGTCTACATGACGGTGGTCATCGCCGCCTGGTTCGTCTGGAACACCCTCGCTCCGGCGAACCTGCGCTTCGACCCGTACACCTTCACGTTCCTGACCTTGATCCTGTCCCTGCAGGCCAGCTACGCGGCGCCGCTGATCCTGCTCGCGCAGAACCGGCAGGCCGACCGGGACCGGGTGGCGCTGGAGGAGGACCGGCGCCGAGCCTCGATGCAGAAGGCGGACACCGAGTACCTGACCCGGGAGATCGCCGCGCTGCGCAACGCGATGGGCGAGGTGGCCACCCGGGACTTCCTCCGCTCCGAGCTGGCCCGGCTGGCCGAGGAGCTGGACGAGGCGAACCAGCGCCGGAGCCGGTTGGAACGCCGCCAGCAGGAGCGCCCCGCCCAGCGGGGCGGCGACGGTCTGGACGAGCCGCGGGACGACCTGGACGGCGACTACAGCCGGGGCGGCCGGCCGGAGGGCCGGGAAGGCTGAGCGCCGCCCGTCCCAAGGGGCCGGGCGGGCGGCGTTCGTCGCGGATCGTCCCACTTCGGGACGTACGCCGTCCAGCCCTGGCCGGTCCATCGATTGGCTCACACCGGTCCCCGCTGAGCGCGGGGCGCGATCGGCGCCGACGTAGCATTGCCGGCATGTCAGCACCCGTCAGCACCGTGTCCGACGCGATCCAGGCCGCGCTGGCCACCGTCAACGACCCGGAGATCCGCCGGCCCATCACCGAGCTGGGCATGGTCCGCTCCGCCGAGGTAGGCGACGACGGCGTGGTCCGGGTCGAGTTGCTGCTCACCGTGGCCGGCTGCCCGCTGAAGGACAAGCTGCGTTCCGACATCACCGCCGCCGTCGGCGCGGTGCCCGGCGTGACCGGCGTCGCGATCGAGTTCGGCGTGATGAGCCCCGAGCAGCGCCAGGAACTCCAGGCGAAGCTGCGCGGCGGCTCCGGTACCGAGGAGCCCGTCATCCCGTTCGCCCAGCCCGGCTCCCGCACCCGCGTGTACGCGGTCGCCAGCGGCAAGGGCGGCGTCGGCAAGTCCAGCGTGACGGTCAACCTGGCTGCGGCGCTGGCCGCCCGGGGCCTCTCCGTCGGCGTGGTGGACGCGGACATCTACGGCCACTCGGTGCCCCGCATGCTGGGCGCGGACGGCCGTCCCACCCGCGTCGAGGACATGATCATGCCGCCGCAGTCGCACGGCGTGAAGGTGATCTCGATCGGCATGTTCACCGCCGGCAACGCCGCGGTGGTCTGGCGGGGCCCGATGCTGCACCGGGCGCTCCAGCAGTTCCTCGCCGACGTCTACTGGGGCGACCTCGACGTGCTCCTGCTCGACCTGCCCCCGGGCACCGGCGACGTGGCCATCTCCCTCGCCCAGCTCCTGCCGAACTCGGAGATCCTGGTCGTCACCACGCCGCAGGCCGCCGCCGCCGAGGTGGCGGAGCGGGCCGGCGCGATCGCGCTCCAGACCCACCAGCGGGTGGTCGGCGTCATCGAGAACATGTCCTGGCTGGAGCTGCCGGACGGTTCCCGGATGGAGATCTTCGGTGCCGGCGGCGGCCAGACGGTCGCGGACTCGCTGACCCAGACGATCGGCGCGCAGGTGCCGCTGCTCGGTCAGATCCCCCTCGACACCCGGGTCCGGGAGGCCGGCGACGAGGGCACCCCGATCGTGCTCGCCGAGCCGGAGTCGCCGGCCGCGAAGGCGCTGGGTCAGGTCGCCGACCGGCTCGCCCTGCGCCGCGAGTCCCTGCTCGGCAAGCCGCTGGGCCTCAAGCCCGCCGGCCGCTGACCCACTGACCGCCCCTGGGGTGGCCGGGCCTGCCCCGGGTGGCCGGGCCCGCCCCGTCTGACGGGTCAGGGCGGCCGAATCCCAAGATCCACTCGATGTCCTTGATGTCGGGGTGTCCGGACGCCTCGGATGCCCCCACATCATTGACATCGAGTGGATCTTGCTTACCGTCCCGGATGACGGCTGGAATCGACCACATCCTGGACACGCCGAGCGTGGCGAGACCGACCGGGCCAGGACCTGCGGTGTCCGGAGACCAACCCGCTTCGTAGGCCGCCCCGCATGGGTCCCCGCCCGGCCCGGGCGCGCACGCCCTCAAGACCGAACAGGCCCGACCGGACGTCCCCCGATCCGCCCCGTCACGAGGCGAAAGAGGAACCGGTGTCAGGTGGCGTCGTCGTAGCTGACGCGGGGGGCGGGAGCCGGGGTGGGTGCGCCGCCGTCGGTGGCCGTCGCCGGGCGGTGGCCGTTTCCGCGCAGGTCCGCCGCCGAGGCGACGTCCTTCAGCTCGTTGTGCACGCCGGTCACGTCCGCGCGCAGATTGTCGTAGACGCCCTGCAGCGGCTTCCGGATCGCCGCCTCGTCCTCCTCGCTGAGGAGGTGCTTGCGGATGAACGCCTTCGGGTGCAGGTCCTCCAGCTGGATGTCCGTGCCCAGCTCGCGGCTCAGGTCGGTGGTGGCGTTACTGGCCATCCTGCGCAGGTTTCGCACCATCCGCAGGCCGTCGTTGATGACCGCGGGCAACCGGTCACCGAAGATCAACAGCGCCAGGAGCAGCAGCGCACCGATCTCCCACCAGTTCAGGTTGTCGAACACCGCACGGGCCTCCTCTCGGCGTCAGGGCAAGCCTACGCACGTCACCCCCGCAGCGGGGAGGGGGTCGCGCCGCTCACTTCACATCTGCGGCGAGGGTCACCGAGGCGTTCTGGCGGGCCGACCCGCGCCGGTACTCGACCGTCACCACCGACCCGGGCGCGAACTTCCGCACCAGGGCGATCAGGTCGGTCGGTTCCGTCATCGGGCGTCCGTTGAGCTTGAGGATGACGTCGCCGGCCTTCAGCCCGGCACCGGCCGCCGGGCCGGACGGCTCCACGGACGCCAGGCGTACGCCGGCGCCGCCGCCCAGGCCGGGACCACCGACCTGGGCCCCGATGACCGTACGGCGGGCCTTGCCGGTGCCGATGATGTCCTGGGTGACGCGCTTGGCCTGGTTGATGGGGATGGCGAAGGCGAGACCGATGTTGCCCGCCTCCTGCCCGTCCGCGACCAATGACTTGATCGTCGAGTTGACGCCGATCACCCGGCCGGCTCCGTCGACCAGCGGGCCGCCCGAGTTGCCGTGGTTCACCGCCGCGTCGGTCTGGATCGCCGCGTAGTACCGCGTCGGCCCGCCCGGCTCACCCGCCTGCATGGTCCGGTCGAGGGCGCTCACGATGCCGGCGGTGACCGTGTTGGCCAGCGACAGCGGCGAGCCGATGGCCAGCACCGGGTCACCCACGGCCAGGGCGTCGGAATCGCCGAACTCGACCGGACGCAGGCCGGACTTGGCCACCTTGATCACCGCGATGTCCGATTCCGGATCCTGCCCCACGATCTCGGCGGGGGCCGAGCTGCCGTCGTTGAAGATCACCGCGGCCCGGCCGGTGGCGGTGGCCAGCACGTGATCGTTCGTGATCACGTGGCCGTCGGCGCTGACGATGAAGCCGGAGCCCTCGCTGGTGCCGCCGAGGCTGGCCACCCGCACGGTGACCACGCTGGGCAGGACGCGTTCGGCCACCCCGGCCAGTGACTCGGGTCGCCGCTGGGCGAGACCCGGCGCCTCGTTGGCACCGGCACCGAGCACCGTGCCGGCGCCCGCGCCGCCGCGCACCGCGAAGGCATACCCGAGGGCACCGCCCAGGGCGCCCGCGAGCAACGCGGTGACCAGCGGGACGATCAGCAACTGCCGCAGGGTGGGCCGGCCGGGCGCGTCGGGGTCGACGACCGGCTCCGGATCCGTCCCGGTGCCGGCCGGAGCGGGCACCACGACCGCGGCCGGCGCCGCCGGGTCCCGCCACGGGTCGCCGAGCGGTCTACTACGGCGCCGAGGGCGGCAACGGCCTGTGGCGCAGCACCGACTTCGGTGCGACCTGGGCCCGCGTCGCCAGCTTCCCCAACGCCGGCAA
>NZ_JBFAMU010000010.1:0-34776 GCF_040656655.1 Micromonospora sp. NPDC049799 | reverse complement strand
TCTCGACGACAAAGGTCCTGCGCCGGCCAGGACCTCCCCCGTTCGTCGAACGTCGCCGACGCTAGCCGGGGACGGCGGACTCCCGGTCGCGGCGGCCGCGTCGTCGCCGCCCGCGTCCGGCGTCTGCTCCGGGGCGGGCGTCGCCCCGGCTCCGGTCACGGCTTGCTCGCCCATGTGCAGCCCTCCAACATCTCGGTCAGGGCGGCCTTCTCGGCTGTCGTCACCGTGAGCCGCCAGTGGTGCTTGACCGTGACCCAGTTCTCGGCGTACTGGCACCAGTACGACCGGTTCGCCGGTTTCCACTGGGACGGGTCCTGGTCACCCTTTGCCCGGTTGGAGCTCGCGGAAACCGCGATGAGCTGCGGCTGGTCCAGGTCGTTGGCGAAATCGCCCCGCTTCGCGTCGTCCCACTCGTCGGCACCCGAACGCCACGCGTTGGCCAGCGGGACCATGTGGTCGATGTCCACGTCGGACGGGTCGGTGAAGGCGCGCCCGTCGTACACGCTCTCCCAGCGGCCGGCGACCACGTTGCAGCCGGACAGTTCGATGTCCTCGCCGTCGCGCTTGAGGACGGTGTCGCGGACGTCGCAGTTCTTACCCGTGTCCCGCCAGTGCGGGAACTTCTCGCGGCTGTAGCCCCGCATCGAACCCGCCTTGGCGACGGCGAGCTGCTCCAGCATCTGCACGGCGTTGCCGCCGCCCGTCGGCGTCGGCTCGGGCTCCTCGACCGGGACGCAGCCGCCCGCGCCGAGGGCGAGCGCCGCGGCGAGCGCCACGGTCACCGCGGCACGCGGTCCTGATCTGGTACGCACAGACGACACCTTTCCAGCTTGCGGGCTCCCGGCGATCCCGCACAGTACCCGGACACGGTTTCGGCGTTTCGTGGCGTCTGTCATATGGCGCAGGGCAGATTGGTGAGCATGGCTCCATCCGCGCCCGCTCTGCGCATGGGCACCGCCTCCGGACGGGGAACCCTGCTGGCGGCGGTCCTCGCCTCCGGGATGGTCTTCCTCGACAGTACCGTGGTGAACGTGGCCCTGCCCCGGCTCGGGCGTGACCTCGGCGCGACCGTGGCCGGTCTGCAGTGGACCGTCAACGGCTACCTGCTGATGCTGGCCGCCTTCGTCCTGCTCGGTGGGGCGCTCGGCGACCGGTTCGGCCGCCGGCGGATCTTCCTGCTGGGGGTGGTCTGGTTCACACTCGCCTCCCTGCTCTGCGGCCTGGCCCAGGACACCAACCAGCTCATCGCGGCCCGCTTCCTCCAGGGTGCGGGAGGTGCGCTGCTCACTCCCGGTTCGCTGTCGGTGCTCCAGGCCAGCTTCCACCCCGACGACCGGGCCAGGGCGATCGGTGCCTGGAGCGGCCTGTCCGGCGTGTCCACCGCGCTCGGCCCCTTCGTCGGCGGGCTGCTCATCGACGCGCTCTCCTGGCGGTGGATCTTCTTCCTCAACGTGCCGCTGGCCGTGCTCGTGGTCCTCGCCGCCCTGCGCTGGGTGCCGGAGAGTCGGGACGAGGAGGCGTCGCGTACCGAGGGGCCGGGTCGCCGGCGCCGCCGGTTCGACGTGGCGGGGGCGCTGCTCGGCGCGGTGGCCCTGGCCGGCGTCACGTACGCCCTGATCGACGCTCCCGCGCGCGGCTTCGACTCGGCCCCGGTGCTGGTCGCGGCCCTGGTCGGTGTGATCGGTGCGGTGGTCTTCGTGCTGGTCGAGCGGCGCCGGGGGGACAGCGCGATGCTGCCCACCGGGCTGTTCGGCAGCCGGCTCTTCTCGGTACTGAACATCTTCACCGTGGCCGTGTACGCGGCCCTCGGTGGCTTCACCTTCTTCCTCGCCGTCTACCTCCAGAACGTGGTCGGCTGGTCGGCGTTTCTCACCGGGATCTCGCTGCTGCCGATGACGGTGTTGCTGCTGGTCGGGTCCGCCCGGGCCGGTGCCCTCTCGGCACGCATCGGGCCCCGGCTCCCGTTGACCGTCGGACCGGTGGTCGCCGCCCTCGGGCTGGTCCTGCTGCGCGAGGTCGACCCGGGGGCGTCGTACTGGCGGGACGTTCTGCCGGGGGTGCTGCTCTTCGGCGCCGGGCTGACCCTGGTGGTGGCGCCGCTGACCGCCTCGGTGCTGGCCGCCGTGGAGGACCGGTTCGCCGGTGTGGCGAGCGGGTTCAACAACGCGGCGTCCCGGGCGGGCGGCCTGCTCGCGGTGGCCGCGCTGCCGCTGCTGGTCGGACTCTCCGGCACCGGGTACGAGCAGGAGGCCGACCTGACCGACGCGTACCGGGGAGCGATGCTGTGGTGCGCCGGGCTGCTGGTCGCCGGGGCGGTGATGGCCGCCGTGCTCATCCACCGCCCACCCCGGCAGGCGGTGGACGCCTGATCTACCGTCGAGGGATGAGTGATCTTTCTGGCCGACTCCGGTACCGCCTGCTCACCGGGACCGACGACGCCGACTTCTGCCGCCGGATCAGCGAGGCGCTGGCCGACGGCTACCGGTTGTACGGCTCACCGGCGATGACCTTCGACGGGGAACGCGTCGTCGTCGCCCAGGCGGTCGTGCTCGACGACGGCGATCCGTCGCGGGTCGTACCGGCCTGATGGGCGTCAAGAAGGGCCCCTTCCTATACGCCAGGCGTTAAGAAGGGGCCCTTCCTTGCACCTCAGGCGTGGGCGCGGTTGACGGCGCTGGTGACCGCCTTGACGGAGGCGGTGACGATGTTGGCGTCCACGCCGACGCCCCACACCGTACGGCCGTCGACCTCGCACTCCACGTACGCCGCCGCCTGCGCGTCGCCGCCGGAGGACATCGCGTGCTCGTGGTAGTCGAGCACCCGTACGCCGACGCCGATCGACTGCAGCGCGTTGACGTACGCGTCGATGGGGCCGTTGCCGACCGCGGTCAGTGACGTCGGCTCGGTGCCGCGACCGACCCGGGCGTCGATCTCGACCTTGCCCTCGACCGTGCCGATCGTGTAGTCGACCAGCACGACGGCCGGGTCGACCTGGTGGTCGACGAGGTAGTTCGAGGCGAAGATGTCCCACATGGTGCCCGGGTCGACCTCGCCGCCGGCGTGGTCGGTGACCTGCTGCACGACGCCGGAGAACTCGATCTGGAGGCGGCGCGGCAGGTCGAGCTGGTGCTCGGTCTTCATGATGTACGCGACGCCGCCCTTGCCGGACTGCGAGTTGACCCGGATGACCGCCTCGTAGGTGCGGCCCAGGTCCTTCGGGTCGATCGGCAGGTACGGAACAGCCCAGGTGAACTCGTCGACCGGCACCCCGGCCGCCGCCGCGTCGGCGTGCAGGGCGTCGAAGCCCTTCTTGATCGCGTCCTGGTGGGAGCCGGAGAAGGCGGTGTAGACGAGGTCGCCCGCGTACGGGTGGCGCTCGTGCACGGGCAGCTGGTTGCAGTACTCGACGGCGCGCTTGACCTCGTCGATGTTCGAAAAGTCGATCATCGGGTCGACGCCCTGGGAGAGCAGGTTCAGGCCCAGCGTCACCAGGTCCACGTTGCCGGTGCGCTCGCCGTTGCCGAACAGGCAGCCCTCGATCCGGTCGGCGCCGGCCAGCAGGCCCAGCTCGGCGGCGGCCACCCCGGTGCCCCGGTCGTTGTGCGGGTGCAGGCTCAGCACGAGGCTGTCCCGTCGGGGCAGGTGCCGGTGCATCCACTCGATCGAGTCGGCGTACACGTTCGGCATGGCCATCTCGACGGTGGCCGGCAGGTTGACGATCAGCTTGCGGTCCGGGGTGGGGTCGATGACGTCGATGACCTTCGCGCAGACCTCCACCGCGTACTCCAGCTCGGTGCCCGTGTACGACTCGGGGGAGTACTCGTAGTAGATGTCGGTGTCCGGGGTGTGGATCTCCGCGTACTTCCGGCAGAGGCGCGCGCCCTGGGTCGCGATGTCGGTGATGCCGTCCCGGTCCAGCCCGAACACCACCCGGCGCTGGAGTGTCGAGGTGGAGTTGTAGAAGTGCACGATCGCCCGGTGGGCCCCCCGCAGCGACTCGAACGTCCGCTCGATCAGGTGTTCCCGGCACTGGGTCAACACCTGGATGGTGACGTCCTCCGGGATCAGGTCCTGCTCGATCAGTTGCCGGACGAAGTCGAAGTCCGTCTGGCTGGCCGAGGGGAAGCCGACCTCGATCTCCTTGTAGCCCATCTGCACCAGCAGCTGGAACATCCGTCGCTTGCGCTCGGGCGACATGGGGTCGATGAGCGCCTGGTTGCCGTCGCGGAGGTCGACCGCACACCAGCGGGGCGCCGCCTCGATCCGGCGGGTCGGCCAGGCGCGGTCCGGCAGGTCGATGCGGAACTGCTGGTGGTACGGCAGGTAGCGCCGGTACGGCATCCGGCTGGGGCGCTGCCGGGCGATCGGATCGGTGTCGGCGTCGGTGGTGCCGGCTGGGTGAGCCATGGCGGAGTGCTCCCGAGGGTCATGTGACGTCAGCGTCGAAGGTCGGCGTCGGTGCCGGAGATCGGCGTCGGTGCCGAGCGAAAAGGTCCGGGACGGTGCTGGGCGGCGCGGTTCGACTCCGCGACGAGGTGCCGGCCGTCAGGCCTCGTCGCGGCAACCAAGAAGGAGATACGCCTGCCACATGACAGAGTCACCCTACGTGGTGGGGCCGGATGTGGGAAGGCAGGTCCGTAGGTTGAGACGGACTTCGCAGCCGGTCAGGCGAGCAGCAGGTCGCGGACGGGCCGGCGCCGTCGCAGGCCGGTCTCACCAGACAGGAGATCGGCGGGGAGGCTGAGCGGGTCACCGAGCTGGCCGACGGCCACCACCACCGCCGGCAGCACGTCGGCGGGCAGGTCCAGGTCGGCCGCGAGGCCGTCGTGGTCGAGGTCCCGGAGCTGGCGTACGTGCAGTCCGAGCGCGGTGGCCTGCACGGTCAGGTGCGCCACGGCCTGGCCCAGGTCGTACGCGGCGCAGCCGGTCGGGTCGGCGTCCGGCGCGAGGTGGGCGGCGAGCACCAGCGCGGAGGCGCGACCCGCCCAGCGCTGGTCACGGAGCGGGAGGTTGACCACGATCCGCTTCCAGGTCTCGTCGTCCCGGTGCCCGAGGGCGAACCGCCACGGCTGCGCGTTCCCCGCCGACGGTGCCCAGCGGGCGGCCTCCAGGAGGACGTGCGCCTCGCCCGGGGTCAGCTCCCCGGCGGGGTCGAAGGACCGGGGGCTCCAACGGAAGGCGAGCAGCGGAGTGAGGTCAGACATGAGAGCAGCGTCCCGTATGGGCGATTGATCCTTCCGGCAGGGTGGGCCGAATGTGGGCAAGAGCACCCGTAACGGAAACGGTCTCAGGACGTTTCCGGGCTGACCGACGGCTCCGGTGACGCCAGGTCCAGTGGCTCGGCCTCCACGACCGGGCCGGCGAGCTGGACGCTCGCCGGGGCCGGGGCGGGCGTGCCGGCCAGGAGCAGCGTGCCGAAGGCGGTGCGCACCGCGGTCGGCGTGCCGTCCGGGTCGTAGCAGTAGATCCCCGGGTCCAGGGGCGCCGTGATCGACGCGGAGGTGGTCTCGACCGAGTAGCAGGTGCCGGCCGCACCCGGGGGCGGCTGCGCGGGCGACACCGCGAGCGGGGACCGCCGGTCGGTGAGCACGTCCAGCCAGTCGGTGAACGGGTGCTGCACCCGGGGGTCCAGGCGGCGCGGCACGGCGTCGTCGGAGTCACCGAGGCGGACGCAGGCCGGCGGCTCCGGCCGGGTCGCCGACGGCAGGGTGCACTGGAACAGACCCCCGGCGGTGGCGGCGAACGACACGTCCGTCGTGCCCCCGAGTGCCCCACCCGGCACGTCGACCCGCCAGCTGCCGTCGTTCGCGCTGGTCACCACGACCGTCCGGTCCGGCGCGTCCGGACCGCTCAGGATGTAGGTGGCGATCAGGTGCCGGTCCTGCGCCGCTGCCGCGAGGCCGGCCAGTTCGTCCCGCGCGGCGTCCATCCCGGCGGGCACCTCCGCCGTACCCGGTGTCGGGGTCGCCGGGGCCGTCTCCGGCTGGTCCGGCCCGCAGGCCACGAGGATCAGGGGCAGGGCCAGGGTGAGGACCACCCCCCGGACCGTCGACCCGGTCGCGGCCGGAGCGGTCGACTGCGGCAGGACGGCCGGGCGCGGCGGGACGGCCGACCGTGCCGGGGCGGCCGGGGCGGGCGCGGAGCCGGCCGGGCGGAGGTGGGCGTGCATCCGCACATTGTCGCCACCCGCGTGCCGTGGTGGGGGGCGGCGCGGCGCGACCTCTCCGGCGTGTCCCGCGCCACCCCCGGCCGTCCCCGGGGCCGGATCGTGGGATCACCCGGCCCGCCGGATCGGCCCGCCCGATACCCTGAACGCGTCTGACACGCGCCGCCGGCCCTCATCCGGCGGCGTCGGCACGCTCAGGGTCACCGGGAGGGAGTGCACCGTCGTGGCACTCGTGGTGCAGAAGTACGGCGGGTCCTCCGTCGCCAACGCCGAGCGGATCAAGCGGGTGGCGGAGCGCATCGTCGCCGCGCGCAAGGCCGGTGACGACGTCGTGGTGGTGGTCTCCGCGATGGGCGACACCACCGACGAGCTGCTCGACCTGGCCAACCAGGTGAGCCCGCTGCCGCCGGGCCGCGAGCTGGACATGCTGCTCACCGCCGGGGAGCGGATCTCCATGGCGCTGCTGGCCATGGCGATCCACAACCTGGGGTACGAGGCCCGCTCGTTCACCGGCTCGCAGGCCGGCGTGATCACCACGTCGGTGCACGGCCGGGCGCGGATCATCGACGTCACCCCGGGCCGGCTCAAGGGCGCGCTCGACGAGGGCGCGGTGGTCATCGTCGCCGGCTTCCAGGGCGTCTCCCAGGACACCAAGGACGTGACCACCCTCGGTCGGGGCGGCTCGGACACCACCGCCGTGGCCCTCGCCGCCGCGCTCGCCGCGGACGTGTGCGAGATCTACACCGACGTGGACGGCATCTTCAGCGCCGATCCCCGGATCGTGCCCAACGCCCGGCACATCAAGCACATCACCTACGAGGAGATGCTGGAGCTGGCCGCCTGCGGCGCGAAGGTGCTGCACCTGCGCAGCGTCGAGTACGCGCGACGCGCGGGGTTGCCGATCCACGTCCGTTCGTCATACTCGACCAACACCGGCACCATGGTCACCGGATCGATGGAGGACCTTCCCGTGGAACAGGCGCTGATCACCGGGGTCGCCCACGACCGCAGCGAAGCCAAGATCACGATCGTCGGCGTGCCCGACGAGCCGGGCGCCGCGGCGAAGATCTTCGACACCGTGGCCGGTGCCGAGATCAACATCGACATGATCGTGCAGAACGTGTCCACCGAGGGCACCGGTCGTACGGACATCTCCTTCACCCTGCCCAAGACCGACGGTCCGACCGCCATGGCCGCCCTGAGCAAGATCCAGGAGGCGGTCAAGTTCAAGGGCCTGCTCTACGACGACCACGTCGGCAAGGTGTCGCTGATCGGCGCCGGCATGCGCTCGCACCCCGGTGTCGCGGCCGGCTTCTTCGCCGCCCTCGGCGCGGCGGGCGTCAACATCGAGATGATCTCCACCTCGGAGATCCGGGTCTCGGTGGTCTGCCGCGACACCGACCTGGACGCGGCGGTGCGCGCCATCCACGACGCCTTCGACCTCGGTGGCGACACCGAGGCGGTCGTGTACGCGGGGACGGGGCGGTAGCCATCGTGACGTCGCTGCCCACCCTGGCCGTGGTCGGAGCGACCGGTGCCGTCGGCACCGTGATGTGTGAGCTGCTCACCGCCCGCAAGAACGTGTGGGGCGAGATCAGGCTGCTCGCCTCCGCCCGGTCGGCGGGCCGCACGGTGCGCTGCCGGGGCGAGGAGTTGACCGTCCGGGAGTTGACCGAGGAGGCGTTCGACGGCGTCGACGTCGCCATGTTCGACGTGCCGGACGAGGTCTCCGCTCGCTGGGCGCCGGTCGCGGTCCGCCGCGGGGCGGTCGCGGTGGACAACTCCGGTGCCTTCCGGATGGACCGCGACGTCCCGCTCGTGGTGCCGGAGATCAACCCCGAGCAGGTACGCAACCGGCCCAAGGGGATCATCGCCAACGCCAACTGCACCACCCTCGCGATGATCGTCGCGGTCGCGCCGCTGCACCGCGAGTACGGGCTCCGCGAACTGGTGCTCTCGTCGTACCAGGCGGTGTCCGGCGCGGGGCAGGCCGGCGTGGACGCCCTGCACACCCAGCTCGCCAAGATCTCCGGAGACCGGGCGCTCGGCTCCCGTCCGGGCGACGTACGCCAGGCGGTCGGCGACGAGTTGGGCCCCTTCCCGGCCCCGCTGGCGCTCAACGTGGTGCCCTGGGCCGGCTCGGTCGCCGACGGCGGTTGGTCGTCCGAGGAGATGAAGATGCGCAACGAGTCGCGCAAGATCCTCGGCCTGCCCGACCTGAAGGTCTCCGCCACCTGCGTCCGCGTACCCGTGGTGACCGGCCACTCGATCGCCGTGCACGCCGTCTTCGCCACCGAGGTCGATGCCGAGGGCGCCCGCGAGGTGCTGCGCAACGCCCCCGGCGTGATCCTGGTCGACGACCCGGTGGCCGGGGAGTTCCCCATGCCGATCGACGCCGTGGGCACCGACCCCTCCTGGGTCGGCCGCATCCGCCGCGCCCTGGACGACCCGCGCGCGCTGGACTTCTTCGTGACCGGCGACAACCTCCGCAAGGGCGCCGCCCTCAACACGGCCCAGATCGCCGAACTCCTGGCCCGCGAACTAACCCACTCCTGACCCCCACGCCACCCCACCCCCGGCCGTCGCGCCGATCTTGCACTTCCTGCCTCCGCGAAACGGGGCAGTCGGCGCAGAACGGCGACCCGAAGTGCAAGATCGCGGGGGAGTGAGGGGGCGGAGCGGACCTAGGCGGCGGCTAGGCGGACGCCGTCGCGGCCTTGGCGTTTGACCGTGTATAGGGCCTGGTCGGCTCGCCGGAGGGTCAGCTCCGGGGACTCGCCGGGGCGAGGGAGGGCCACGCCCACGCTGATGGTGCGGCCGGTACGGCGGGCGGCCTCGGCCAGCCGCTCGGCGATGCGGACCGCCTCCTCGGGGCGGCTCACCTCGATCACCGCCACGAACTCGTCGCCGCCGATCCGGTACAGCTCGTCGCCGTGCCGCAGCGCCCCCTCCAGGGCCCGGGCCAGGCCGACCAGCACCCGGTCGCCGGCCTGGTGGCCGTACGTGTCGTTGACGGTCTTGAAGCCGTCCACGTCGATGGCGAGCAGGGCCGTACGCCCGGGGGTGGCCGCCGCGATGCGCTGGCCGAACGGGCCGGTGTGCCGTAGCCCGGTCAGCGGGTCGGAGCTGGCCTGCTCGCGCAGCCGGGCCACGGTGCGCAGCAGGTCCAGGGCGGCCCACGCCTGGCCGGCGAGCAGTTCCATCAGGTTGACCGTCGTCGGGTCCGGGCGCAGCAGCCGCTCGTCGGCGACCAGCAGCACACCGCCGCCGTCGGGCGGGCCGACGGGCACCGCGACCAGCGTGCGTACGCCGGCACGGGCCAGCGCCGCATAGTCGGCGGTGGGCGGGTGCCCGGCCTCGCCGAGGGTGTAGCCGGCGCCGTGGCGGTGGGCTCGGCTGATCATCCGGCCCAGCACGGTCGGGCCGGCCTCGGTCAGCTCGGCCCGGATCCGGGACTCCAGCTCGCCGGGGGTCGCGGTGGGCCCGCCGAGCCGTGGCGCGTCCCGACCGGCCAGCACGAGCACCGCCGCGGAGAGCGTCGACACGTCCCGGGCGGCGGCGATGGCCGCGGTCATCAGGTCCCACTCCGTCGGGGCGGACGTCAGCGCGGCGGCGTGCCGGAGCAGCTTCTCGCTGCGGCTCTCGGCGGGCGGGCCACCGAGGGCGACGATCCGGGCGCCCAGGCGGGCGGCCAGCCGCTCGGCGACGTCCCGCCAGGCGTCCAGCTCGACCGGCTCGCACCACTGGAGGTCCAGTACGCCGATCGGCCGGCCCGCCGGATCCAGGACCGGTACGCACACCTCGGCCCTGACGTCGGGGCGAACCGGCAGGTAGTCGGGGTCGTCCGAGACGTCGGGGACGACCGCCGGGAGCCCCGAGGCGTACACCCGGCCGACGATCCCGGCCTTCGGCGGCACGGTGGAGAAGACCTGCCAGGAACCGGTCGCCGCGACGCAGCGGAGCCGGTCGTGGACCTGGAGCAGCACGGAGATGGTGGCCGGGGCGTGCCGGGCGAGCGCGGTGACGACGTACCGGCACGCCTCGACGGCGGTCGACGCCATCGGTAGGCGGACCGTGACGTCACGGATGACTCGCTGATGATCCACGGGGCACGTCGTTCCAGGTCGGGGGCCACCCGGCCGGCACCGGGTCGCCGATCAAGGGTAACCAGCGCGGACGCGATCGGCCGCCGACCAAGATCGGCTACTTCCTTCGTACACATGTTTCATCCACAGGGTGTGGACAGGGCCTGTGGGTTGTCGGATGCCGTGCCAGGGGCACCCGGAGCGCGGTCGGCGGCGATAGCGTGGAGGCCCCAGGCCCGTGGAGGCGCGATGCTCATCGCCCAGCTCAGTGACCCGCACGTGACCACCGGCGTGCTCGGGGCCGAACCGGCCGCCGGACTGCACCGCGCCCTCGGCCGGGTCCTCGCGCTCGAACCCCGCCCGGACTGCGTCGTCGTCACCGGCGACCTGGTCGACCACGGGCGCCCCGACGAGTACGCGGCGCTGCGCGAGATCATCGGCCGGTTCCCGCTCCCGGTGCACCTGGTCGCCGGCAACCACGACGACCGGGAGTCACTGCTGGACGCCTTCGGCGGGACACCCTGGCTGGGTGGCGGCTTCTCCGCGTACTACCACGTCGACCACCCCGGGGCGACCGTCGTGGTGCTCGACTCGCTGGTGCCCGGGGCCGACGGCGGGCGGCTCGACGAGGAGCAGCTGGCCTGGCTCGACGGGGTGCTGGCCGGCCGTCCCGACGTGCCCGCCGTCGTGTTCGTGCACCATCCGCCGGTCGCGGTCGGCATCCCGGCCGCCGACGCCGTCCGGCTCGCCGACGCCGACGCGTTCGCCGCGGTGATCGGCCGGCACCGCCATGTCGTACGCGTCGCCGCCGGCCACCTGCACCGGCCGGTGACGACGGCCTTCGGCGGGACCGTGCTGACCGTCGCGCCGAGCACGTGGAAGCAGGCCTCGCTGACCATGACCGAGGACGAGCGGATCGGCTGGGTGGCCGAGCCGACCGCCCTGCTGCTGCACCTGATCGACGGCGGGGGCTGTGTGACCCACCTGGTGCAGGTCAGCCACGCGACCGGGATGACCTGCGGCTACTGACCGTGTGTCGGGTCCGCTGAGGACCGATCGTCGGCAACCGGCGGCACGAATCAGTCATGTCCGACTCATTCGGCCGACGCATGGCCGCCACCGTACATATCCGCAGGTCTGATGGTCTGCTCAGGTCGACGGGCGGCGGCCTGCGATGAGAGGCTGTCACCGACGCGGGCGACGGTCCCCCACCGTCGCCACCCCGTACCGACCCTGTCGACGGCGCGGCCCGGCCCGGCGCGAACATCGCCCGGCCACCCGCGCCGGTTTTCCCACGAGGAGATCCATGTCCAACCCCGGGATGCGTCGGGCCGCCATCGGCCTGACCGCGCTCGCCGTGGCCGCCTTCGGCGCGGTCGCGACCACCCCCGACAAGGCGGACGCCGGACCGAAGCCGGTCGACGTCACGCTGCTCGCCCTCAACGACTTCCACGGCAACCTCGAGCCGCCGACCGGGTCGAGCGGCACCATCGCCGGCCAGCCGGCCGGCGGCGCCGAGTACCTCGCCACCCACCTGGCCGCGCTGGCCGAGGCGAGCCAGAAGAAGAACACCATCACCGTCGCCGCCGGCGACCTGATCGGCGCGTCCCCGCTGCTGTCCGCGGCGTTCCACGACGAGCCGACCATCGAGGCGCTCACCCTGGCCGGGCTCGACTACGCCAGCGTCGGCAACCACGAGTTCGACGAGGGCGCCGACGAGCTGCTGCGCATCCAGAACGGCGGCTGCCACCCGGTCGACGGCTGCGGCGACGGCACCCCGTACGAGGGCGCCGGCTTCCAGTACCTCTCCGCCAACGCCTTCAAGACGGTGACCGGTGAGCCGCTGCTCGCCCCGTACGCCATCCACAAGGTCGACGGCGTCAAGGTCGGTTTCATCGGCATGACCCTGGAGGGCACGCCGCAGATCGTCAGCCAGGAGGGCGTCGCCGGGCTGACCTTCGCCGACGAGGCGGTCACCGCCAACCGGTACGCGGCCGAGCTGCGGGCCAAGGGCGTGGAGACCATCGTCGTGCTGCTGCACGAGGGCGGCACCCAGGCCGGCGCCGGCGGCATCAACGACTGCGTCGACTTCACCGGCCCGGTCGTGGACGTCGTCAACCGGATGGACCCGTCGATCGACGTCGTCGTGAGCGGACACACCCACCAGGCGTACAACTGCGAGGTCAACAACAAGCTGGTCACCAGCGCCAGCTCGTTCGGCCGCCTGATCACCGACATCGACCTGAAGATCGACGGGCGGACCGGTGACGTGCTCACTGCCACCGCCGAGAACGTGGTGGTCACCCGGGACGTCGCCAAGGACCCGGCGCAGACCGACCTGATCAACCGCTACAAGGAGGTCCTCGGCCCGGTCGCCGGCCGCCAGGTCGGCACGACCGCCGAGGCGCTCGTCCGTACGCAGGAGAACCTGTTCGGCACCCAGGCCGGCGAGTCCCCGCTGGGCAACGTGATCGCGGACGCGCAGCTCGCGGCCACCGACGACGAGCAGAACGCCGTGGCCGCCTTCATGAACCCCGGTGGTGTCCGCGCCGACCTCGACGCCGGCCCGGTCACCTACGAGGAGGCGTTCACGGTCCAGCCGTTCGCCAATAACCTGGTGACGCTCGACCTCACCGGCGCGCAGCTGTACTGCATGCTGGAGCAGCAGTTCGTCACCGGCCGTACCCTGTACCCGTCGTCCAGCGTCCGGTACACCGTGGACGTCAACGGCACGACCGCCACCGCGGCCGACCCGTGCGCCGGCACCCGCGTGGTCCGGGGCAGCCTGACCCTCGGCGGGACCGCGGTCACCGCCGACGCCACCTACCGGGTCACGGTGAACAACTTCCTGGCCGGCGGCGGCGACGGCTTCGCCGTCCTGCGCGGCGGCACCAACGCCGTCACCGGCCTGATCGACCTGGACGCGTTCGTGGCGTACCTGGGCGCGAACTCCCCGGTCTCCGCCCCGGCGCTGGACCGCATCCGCACCACCGCCGAGGTCCCCGTGGCCTGATCGGCACCGTCGACGGACGGGCCCCGGAGCGTCACGCTCCGGGGCCCGCCTTCGTTTCCGCGTCGGTCCGGTCTGCCATGCTGGCGCGGTGAGCACGACCTGGCGACACCTGCCCGCACCCGCCCGTGAGATCGCGGTGGCCGCCACCGACGCCGTCACCGCCGCCCGGGAGCAGGACATCGAGGCGTACGACGTGGCGGTCGCCCGGCTCGCGACGGCCGACCGGTCCGGGTTGGTCCTCGGCGCGGTGGTCCGGTCGCTGCTGGAGGTGGGACACCCCGACGGGCTGGCCGGCGACGACGTGCGCGTGGTGCTGGAACGATGCGTGCGCGGCGCGGCGCGGTGGCGGGCGGACGTCGACCCGCACGTGGTGCTGGTGCTGCTCGCCGGTTCCCTCGGCCTGTACGACCCGGAGGCCGACGAGGCGCCGCCCGGTCCGGCGGCGGTCGCCGCGCACGGTCCGCTGCTCGTCGCCGACCTCCTGGCCGCAACCGGCCGGCCGTTCGAGGCGCACCTGACCTCGGCGTTCGCCGAGATCCACCGCACGGAGCTGCACGACTGAGCACAGTGGATTCGTTCCCCGATCGTTGCCGAGTGGGGCAGCGGACCTGCCCGGGTCGGCGTTAGGTTGCCGAAAACCGACCACGGGGGAGACCGATGGGATCCACGACGACAGCCAGATGCGCGGCGGTGGCCGCCGCGCTGACCCTCCTGCTCGGCGCCGCCGCCTGCGGCGGGGACGACTCGCCCGACCGGGACGGCAGGGCCGCCGCAACGGCGAGCCCGAGCCGACCGGTCGCGCCGGAGAAGCCGGCCCCGGGTGACCACCGCCTGACGATCGAGGGACGGACCGGCGCGTACGAGCTGCACGCGCCGCCCGGCTACCGGCCGGGACAGAAGACACCGCTGGTGGTGGCGATCCACTACCGGGGTGCCGACGCGGCGATGATGCGGGCGGTGACCCGGCTGGACGCCAAGGCGGACCAGGAGGGGTTCCTGGTCGCGTACCCCTGCTGCGGAGGCAACGAGGACGTCGGCTTCGTGCGGACGATGGTGGAGCACCTGATCCGGACGTGGGACGTCGACCCGGACCGGGTCTACGCCACGGGCATGTCGGCCGGGGCGGCGATGACGTACCGACTGGCGATGGAGGCGCCCGACCTGTTCGCGGCGGTCGCCCCGGTCAGCGGCGGGCTCATCGGCGGCCAACCCGCCTCGGCCGCGGCGCAGCGGCCCGCCCGGTCGGTGTCGGTCGTGTCGTTCATCGGCGCCGACGACCGCACGGCCGACGCGCTGGAGATCCGCCTGGGCCAGTGGCGGCGGGAGTACGGCTGCGTGGAGCGACCGGCGACGTGGGTGGACCGGGCGAAGACCGTCAACCGGGTCGTCTCGACCTGCCCCGGCGGTGCCGAGGTCGTCGGCTACACCGTCAACGGGATGGGGCACCGGTGGCCGGGCGGCGCCGAGGTGGGGCTGGGCGCACCGGACACCGCGATCGTCGCGACGGACCTGATCTGGGACTTCTTCGTCGCACATCCCCGCCGGCCGGCCTGAGCGCCAGACCGGCCGCCGGCGAGCGGCGAGGCCGCGAGGATCAGCCGTCGCGGCGCAGCCGGCCGATCTCCGTGCCCTTCGCGTTCACCAGCACCAGCACGTCGTCGTCCAGGCCGGCCCGTCGGGCGTAGCCGAGCCACGTCGCGAGTGGCGTGCCGTCGCACCCGATCAGTGTCTGGGGCGCGGCGGTGGCCACCAGGGCGCCGTCGGGTCCGGTCGTCCACCGCCCACGCAGGTTGTTGCAGCCGTCCGACCCCCGCCACGTGCCGTCGTCGGCCAGGACGACGTGCGGAGCCTCGCGTCCGCGGCCCGGCTCGACCAGCGGCAGCCACCGGCCGGTCAGCGCGTTCCGGGCCACCGGCGCGAGCGCCGACGGCAGCGGCGCGGGTGACGCCAACCAGGCCCGCGTCTCGTCGGTCACCGCCGGGGGTGTGCCTCGTGCGGGATCCATGTTGGGCGGGACGCTCGGCCGGGCACCGGGTGACAGCCGGGCCACCTCCACGCCCGCGCGATCCAGGAGTACGCGGACCACGCCGTCCACCTCGAACCGGTCCGCGCGCGCCAACCAGTCGGGCAGCGCGGGCGATCCCGCCGGCCCGCACCGGTCGTCACCGAGGTTCGTCAGTCCGTGCAGGTCGGCGACGAACAGGCCGCCCGGATGCGCCGCCCAGGCTCCGAGGGACGCATCGCAGTCGCGGAACAGGACCAGCTCCCCATCTCCGAGCCGCAGGACCGTGCCCGCCTCGACGCCCGTGCCGGTCACCGCCCAGGAGCCGACCAGATCCGTCGGCTCCACGGTGGCGACCGGAGTCGCGAGCGGAAGCGTCTGCGACGGAGGCGCCGGCTCCCCGCCCGCGCAGGCGGTCAGCAGCATCGTCAGCGCCACGATCCCGAGGGCGTACCGTCCGCGTCGCATGTGTCCTCCAAAGGCGTCAGCAGTGGATTGGACGGGCACCGGTGGGCGAACGGTTCCCGGTAGCATCCGCCGATGCCTCGCATGTCGACCTGGACCAGGCCGTACGACCTGGGGGACCGGGGCGATCTCCACAAGCTGCGGTACGTCGTGGCGAGCGGGATGTCCGTGGCCGGTCTCCTTCCGCTCTGCTCCCTCGCCAGGGCCGACGTCTCCTGGACCGCGGCGCTGTTCGTCGGCCTCTTCGTGCTGGTGTGGCAGGTCGTGCTGTGGCGGGTGACGCTGGTCGGCCTCTACGTCAGCGAGCACGGCATCAAGATCCGCCACGTGTCCCGTACGCACGTCGTGCCCTGGTCGCGGGTGGTCCGCGCCTGGGCGGGGCCGGCGGCCGACCACGATGCCTGGCAGATCTGGGTCTCCACCCGTGATCCAAACCGGGACCTGGAGACGCCGATCTGGCGCGGGGGCTCCCGAACCGTGCACCGCAACCGCATCGTCCTCCCGTGGGAGGAGTTCGTCGCAGCCCTGGTCGCCCTCGACCCGGCAACGCGTCAAGGCCCCTCCGTGGAGGGGCCTTGACCTGCTGTTACCTCTGGTCGGGGTGGCCGGATTCGAACCGACGACCTCTTCGTCCCGAACGAAGCGCGCTACCAAGCTGCGCCACACCCCGAGGCGTGCCGACAAATAGTAGCCCACCGGGTCCGAGGGTCAAACTCGGTACCCCCGTCGCCCGCGTCAGCGCGGGATCAGCGTCAGCACGCTTGCCTCCGGCGGGCAGGCGAACCGGACCGGTGCCGTCGGGTGGGTGCCCAGGCCGGCGGAGACGTGCAGCCAGGAGTCCGAGCCGGGCCAGCGGTGCAGGCCCCGCGCCATCGAGCGGGGCAACCCGCAGTTGGTCACCAGCGCCCCGACGCCCGGCACGCAAACCTGGCCCCCGTGGGTGTGACCGGCCAGCATCAGGCCGAATCCATCGGCGGCCATCCGGTCGAGCACGGCCGGCTCGGGGGAGTGGCTGAGCGCGATCGACAGGTCGGCGGAGGGGGACACCGGCCCTTCCACGGACGAGTAGTCGTCCCGCTCGATGTGCGGGTCGTCGACGCCGGCCAGCTCGACGAGCCGGCCGCCGGCCTTCAGCGTGGTGCGGGCGTTGTTCAGGTCGGCCCAGCCGGCGCCGGTGAAGACCTCGCGCAGCTCCTCGAACGGCAGCGCGACGCCCTCGGTGTACTCCCGGTCGGGAAGGAAGTAGGTGAACGGGTTCTTCCACACCGGCCCGGTGTAGTCGTTCGAGCCGAACACGAAGGCACCGGGATGGTCGAGCAGGGGTTGCAGGGCGCGCAGCACCCCTGCGACGGCGGCGGGGTGGGCCATGTTGTCGCCGGTCACCACCACCAGGTCGGGGTCGAGGGCGGCCAGCGACGCCACCCAGTCCTGCTTGCGCCGCTGGTCCGGCATCATGTGCAGGTCCGACAGGTGCAGGACGCGCAGCGGCTCCGCGTCGGCCGGCAGCACCGGCACGTCGTACCGCCGCAGGGTGAACATATTGCGCTCGACGAGGGACGCGTACGCCAGGGTGGCCGCGCCGACCGCGGCGGTCGAGGCCGCGAGCCGGAATAGTGTGCGCTTTCGCATGGCGTTCAGGGTAGTTTGACCGTCCATGAGCACGCTGAAGGACCGCCTCACTGCCGACATGCGCGCCGCCCTCAAGGCGCGCGACGAGCTGACCACCTCCACCCTGCGGATGGCCCTCGCGGCCGTCGGCAACGCCGAGGTCGCCGGCAAGGCCAAGCGCGAGCTCACCGACGACGAGGTGCTCTCGGTGCTGACCAAGGAGGCGAAGAAGCGGCGCGAGGCCGCGACCGCCTTCGCCGACGCCGGCCGCACGGAGCAGGCCACCAAGGAGACGGCCGAGGGCGAGGTGCTGGAGCGCTACCTGCCGAAGCAGCTCGCCGACGACGAGTTGGCGGAGCTGGTCGCGGGGGCGCTCGCCGCCGGCGGCTTCACCGGCAAGGCGCAGATGGGCCCGGCCATGAAGGCGGCCCAGGCCGCGGTGGCCGGCCAGGCCGAGGGCGGTCGGGTCGCCGCCGAGGTACGCCGGCAGCTCGGCCTCTGACCGTTCCCGTTCCACCGTCCGCCGAACGCGGAACGGGCGGGCACCCCGTGGTGGGGTGCCCGCCCGTTCGTCACGTCACGGATCGACTCAGCCGCCGGGGCGCCCTGGCGGACGGCCCGGGTTGGTCGGCTGGCTGCCCGGCCGGCTCGGGTCGGTGCCCGGCTCCGCGCCGCCGCCCTGACTGAGCTGGATGGTCACCACGCCACCCTTGATGGTCCGGCCGTCCGGGTTGGTGCCGGCGGCGGTGCCCGCCGGGCAGCTCGAGGCGACCTGCACGTCGGAGACCACCGCGTCGAAGCCGGCGCCCTCGATCCGGTTCTTCGCGGTCTCGACCGGCAGGCACTTGACCCCCGGGATGGAGCGCTGGTCACCCTCGGAGATCTTCCTGCCCGGCGGCGTGAAGTTGATCCGCTCCTTGCCCTTCATGGCGTCGCGGAGCGTCTCGTAGACGGGCGGGTTGATGCCGTCCTTCGGGCTGTGCTTCATCTTCACGTTGGTCTGCGGCCAGTCCGGGTCGGCCATGATGCCGGCGACCGCGTACTGCTTGGTCATGGCGACCAGGGAGGCGGTCTTCTCGGAGTCGGTGGTGCCGGACTTGCCGGCGACCGGAGCCTTGACCGCCTGCTTCACCGCGGCAGCGGTGCGGCTGCCGCCGCACTTGCTGGTCGAGGAGTTGTCGCCGACCGGGCAGCGGGCGGCGTCCACGGCCGCGCGGGCGACCTCGGTGCTGACCCGCTTCTCACAGGTGGGGTTGGCGATGTCGAGCTTCTTGCCCTCCGGGTCGCGGATCTCCTGCACCGGGATCGGGTCGCAGTACGTGCCGTCGGCGGCGAGGGTGGCGTAGGCGTTGGCCAGCTCCAACGGGGTGGCCGAGGAGACGCCCAGGGTGAACGCGCCCCAGTCGTGCGCGGCCTCCTTGTTGTTGGCGAACTTCGCGTCCTCGCGCTCCCGGAACTGGATGCCGAGCCGCTTCGCCACGTCCACCACGTTCTCCGCGCCGACCTGCTGCTGCAGGGGGACGAAGTAGGTGTTGATCGACTGGGCGAAGGCGCTCCACATGGTGTGTACGCCGCCGGGCTTCAGGCCGGAGTTGGTCGGGCAGTAGAGGTTCGTCCCCTTGCAGGCGGCGGGGCTGCCCTTCTCGATGATGTACTCCGACCTGAACTGCTGCGGAGCGTTGTACGTGAAGCTGAGCGGGATGCCCTTCTCCAGCGCCGCGACGATCGTGAAGATCTTGAAGGTCGAGCCGGCCTGGTAGCCGGTGATCCCGTCGCCTCCGGTCAGCAGCGGGTTGACCGTGGCCGGGTAGTTGCCGCGGGCGTCCTTGTTCTTCTTGCGGCGTGCGGGGTCGCTGTGCGGCTTGTTCTTCGGGTTCTTCGGGTCGTCGAGCTTGAAGGTGCGGTTGACCGAGAGCGCGCGGACCCGGCCGGTGCCGGGCTCGACCACCGCCACCATGGCGGCTTCCTTGGCGCTCTCGCTCTTGGCGCGCCGGACCGCCGCGTCGGCGCCCCGCTGGGCCTGCACGTCGAGGGTCGTGACGACGGTGTAGCCGCCGCTCTTGAGTCGCCGCTCCCGGTCGTACGAGGTCGAGCCGAAGGTCTCCTGAGACATCCACCAGCGGTAGAAGTAGTCGCAGAAGAAGCCCCACTTCTCGGTGGCCTGGACGCAGCCGTTCGGGGTCCGCTTGTCCTCCACCTTCAGCTTGACCTTCTTGGCCGCCTCGGCCTGTTCCCGGGTGATGGCGCCGGTCTCGACCATGTTGTCGATGACGTAGTTGCGCCGGTCCACCGCCTGCGGGTAGCCGAACTTGGTGGTCGGGTCGAACGCGCTGGGCGCCTTCACCATGCCGGCGAGCATGGCCGCTTCCTCGATCTTGAGGTCCTTCGGCTTCTTGTTGAAGTAGACCTGGCTGGCGGCGTAGATGCCGTACGCGCCGTTGCCGAAGGCGGCGATGTTCAGGTAGCGCTCCAGGATCTCGTCCTTGGAGAGCTCCTTGTCGATCTGGATGGCGTAGCGCATCTCGCGCAGCTTGCGGGCGCTGGTGTCCTCGGTGGCCGCGACCACGTCGGCCGGGTGGGTCGCCGAGTACGCGATGGCCAGCCGGACGTACTGCATGGTGAGCGTGGAGGCGCCCTGCCGGTCGGCGCCGGCGCTGTTGTTGACGAAGGCACGGGCGACACCGTTGAGGTCGACGCCGTTGTGCTTGTAGAAGTCGTGGTCCTCCGCCGCGATGATCGCCTTCTGCATGATCGGGGCGATGTCCTTGAGCTTGACGTCGCGGCGGTTCTCGTCGTACATCGTCGCCAGCGGTGTCTTGCCGTCAGAGGCCAGCAGGTAGCTGATCTGCGGCGCGCGGGCGACGGTCAGCTCCTTCGGCAGCGCGCCGAACGTCTCGGCACCCGCCTTGGCGGCCAGTCCGGACATCGCCACTGCGGGGAAGGCCGCCGCCGCGACCACCACGCCGGCCAGCAGGCCACAGATGAGCAGCGATGCGGCGTTGGTCAGCACATTGTGGTCACGTTTCCGCATCCAGGTCACCTCGACAGAGTACGCGAGCAGGGAATGAGGGGCGCTGGGGCGTCTTTTCCCCATTTCCTGCGCGCGCCGACCTCGTTGTGCTAAACGCACGACCCCCGGTCCCAGGTTGCGTGGATGCGGCACCGAGTCTCCCCCGTCCCGGGGTGGACGCGCAGCGTTTTCACTCACCCCGGCCGGGTAAGCGGGGGGCGACGGCCCGGGAAGCCGGGAGTGTCCGGAATGATGGATTTAGCCGACAACGTTGCGTAATCAGGCGACTACAGAGCATGATGGTGGCGGCGACAGCGCCACATGTCGTCCGTGCCGCCTTGGGGAAGGCAGGCAGGGCGACCGGGGGGAATTGCCGGCTGGTCCGCGACGGGGTCGGTAGTACTGCAAGGGGGGACGTGTACACATGGGCATGATCACTGACTGGCCGTCGCTGGCGGCATGTCAGAACGGGGACCCGGACGCGTTGTTCGTACAGGGCGCCGAACAGAACGTGGCGAAGCGGATCTGCCGTAGCTGCCCCGTTCGGTACGAGTGCCTGGCCGACGCGTTGGACAACCGGATCGAGTTCGGTGTGTGGGGCGGCATGACCGAGCGGGAACGGCGGGCGCTCCTGCGCCGTCACCCGCAGGTGACGAGCTGGCGCAAGATGTTCGAGGCCGCGATGAAGAAGAACGCCAAGGACAAGGCCGGCGGCAAGGACAAGATCCTGGTCACCACCGCCGGCTGACGCCGGTCACGGTCGGCTGATCGCCGTACCGATCGTTCGCAGCCCGTCGACGTCGTGGACGTCGGCGGGCTGCGCCGTCACCGACACCGTCGGCACGGCCGGGAACGCCTCGGTGAACCGCGTGGCCACGTGCTGCTCGCGTACCGCCAGCTGGGCCAGGGCGGCATGGGCGCGCAGCACGTCGACGGTGCCCTCGTGTCCCCCGGCCTCGGCCAGCCGCTCCGCGGCGGCCAGGCTCTCCGCCGGCCCCAGGTCCGGCACCGCCGGCCGGTGCACCCGGTTGAGCACCAGGCCCGCCAGCGGCATCTTCTCCTCGCCCAACCGGCCGGCGAAGTAGGCGGCCTCCCGGACCGCGTCCGGCTCCGGCGCCGCGACCAGCAGGAACGCCGTCTCCCGCGCCTGGAGGATGCGGTACGTCTGCTCCGCGCGCTGCCGGAAGCCGCCGAACATCGAGTCGAGCGCGGCGACGAAACCGGACAGGTCAGTCAGCAGTTGGGCGCCGAGCACCTTCTGGACGACCTTGGAGAACATGCCGAACGAGGCGGTCACCAGGCTGAACATGCTCCGACCGCCGGTACGGGCCGGCGCCAGCAGCAGCCGGAGCATCCGCCCGTCGAGGAACCGGGACAGCCGCGCCGGTGCGTCGAGGAAGTCCAGCGCCGACCGGGACGGCGGGGTGTCCACCACGATCAGGTCCCACTCACCCCGCGCGTGCAACTGGCCCAGCTTCTCCATCGCCATGTACTCCTGCGTGCCGGCGAAGGTGGAGCTCATGGCCTGGTAGAACGGGTTGGCGAAGATCTCCGCCGCCTTCGCCGGGTCGGTGTGCTGGAGCACCACGTCGTCGAAGGTGCGCTTCATGTCCAGCATCATGGCGTGCAGCTCACCGCCGCTGTCCTCGACGTCGATGCCCTTGACCTGGCGTGGCGTGTTGTCCAGCTCGGTCAGCCCGAGCGACTGCGCCAGGCGGCGGGCCGGGTCGATCGTGAGCACCACCGTCCGGCGGCCGTGCTGCTCGGCGGCCCGCAGTGCGAGCGCGGCGGCCGTGGTCGTCTTGCCCACCCCGCCCGCCCCGCAGCACACCACGATCCGTACGCCGGGATCGGCGAGGATCCGGTCGACGTCCAGCGGCGGCGGCGCCACGTTCTCGGAAGGCACCAATCGAGCGTATCGGGCCGGTCGGGTCCGCGCGCCCGTGCCGACGGCAGGTGTGAGTCAATCGGCCCGGACGAGGATCTCCGCCAGCCGGTCCAGGCCCTCCCGGTCCACCCCGTCGGGCAGCAGCGGCAGCTCGGTCAGGGGCAGGCCCAGCTCCTCCAGGTCGGTGCGGAGCGAGTCCTCCAGCTCCCGGCGGACCGCCTGGTCCCGGGCCTCGGAGGCGAGCCCCTCGACGGTGCGCTCGTCGGCCGGCAGCCCGGCCGCGAGCAGGCCCTCGCGCAGCTCGGCGGGCCCCACCACGCGGCCGGCCGGGAGCGGTGGACGGGTGCCGTTCACGATGACCCGGCCAACGGGGAAACCGAGCGAGGTCAGCTCGGCGATCGCGTCGACCGTCTCCTGGACCGGCATCTCCTCCAACAGGGTGACCACGTGCACCGCCGTCATCGGGGAGCGCAGCAGCGCGGAGACCCCCTCGCTCTGCGTCTTGATCGGCCCCACCTTGGCCAGCCGGGCCGTCTCGGCGGTGACGTTCAGGAAGCGGCCGATCCGCCCGGTCGGCGGCGCGTCCAGCACCACCGCGTCGTACGCCCGACGCTGGCCGGAGGTGCGGGTGGTCGCCTCCTTCACCTTGCCGGTGAGCAGCACGTCCCGCAGCCCCGGGGCGATGGTGGTGGCGAAGTCGATCGCGCCCAGCTTGCGCAGCGCCCGACCGGCGGCGCCGAGCTTGTAGAACATGTCGAGGTACTCCAGCAGGGCCTGCTCGGCGTCCACCGCCAGGGCCCGCACCTCGCCGCCGCCGGGCGCGTCGGTCAGGTGCCGCTCCTCGTACGGCAGCGGGTCGGTGCCGAAGAGTTGGGCGATGCCCTGACGCCCCTCGACCTCTACCAGCAGCGTGCGCCGACCACCGGCGGCCAGCGCCAGGGCCAGGGCCGCGGCCACGCTGGTCTTGCCGGTGCCTCCCTTGCCGGTGACCACGTGGAGGCGGGCCGGCCACTCGGTACCGGCCGGATCGATGGGCCGCTCAGCTGCTCGCACCCGTCGAGCCTAACCAGCGGAGGGGGTCAGGCCACCTCGCAGACCCACCAACCCGTCTTCTTCACCACGGTGAACCGCAGCGGTTGGTCGGCGATCTTCTCGTCGGCGGTGGTCACGGTGAGCCGGGTGGAGACCGTGGCGCGGTCGCCGGTCTGGTTGTCGACCTTCGGGTTGCTCCACCGGAACCGGGGGTTCTGGTTGCTGGAGACGTAGTTCTCCACCTCGGCGACCTTCGCGGCGATCTTCTCGTCGTCGCGGGAGTCGGCGCAGACCAGCTTGGCCGCTTTGGCGGCGTCGCGGTCCTTGTAGACGGCGGTGAGGAACTGCTCCACCGCGACGGCGGGCTCCTTGGCTCCCTCGCCCTCCTCGGCGTTGCGGAGGGTCAGGAACGTGACGACACCGCCACCGGCGCAGAGCAGCAGGATGACCGCCAGCGCGACGGACGCGATGACCACGCCACGCTTCCGCTTCGGCGCCTGGCGATCCTGGTAGGGCGGGTAGGGGGCCGGGGGCGGCGGGATCGCGGACGGGTCCTGCCGTGGCACGGGCGGCACGGCTGCGCCGGTGCCGGGTGGGATCGGGTTGCCCGGCTGGCCGGCCGGTGATCCGGTCGGGCCGCCGCTGGGTGGTTCGGTCATCTCTCCCCCACTGGGTGCGACGTCGGCGACGAGGTGGGTCGAGCCGTGAGCGCCCGTTCCGACGGGAAGGGTAGCGGTCTATCCGTCCCGTGGAGGGGGCCGGTCCGGCGGACGGACACGGCACCGGCAGGGGCCGATCCGCGGTCGCCTTCCTTACCAGGACTGTGTCGCATATGTGACTTCTGGTCACTCGTCGTGCGCGTCCTGTTGGCGGGACTTCGGGCCCGGACCTACCGTCGCTCGGGTGCGGGGGGACGGGCCGGCGGAGGCCGGACCCGACGGCGATGAGTGAAGGTACGACGCCCGGAGGCAGCGGCATGCGCGACGCGAACAACATCCCCCGACCCCAGGCTCCGGCGGCCGAGTGGGGTCGCCGGTCCGGTACCGGTGCCGGCGGGGATGGCGCGTCCGCCGGCCTGCCGGTCAACGAGCGGTCCTACCGGCGGCTCGCCGAGCCGGTGGACGTCCTGCACGTGCTGGACCGGCGTGGGGAGCGCGGCCGGGACGACGAGGGCCCCGGTTACGTCATCCACCTGCCGATCCGGGTCGCCGACCTGGCCGCGGCCACCGCCCTGGCCGGCACCGTGGCGACGTCGTTGAGCTTCCTGGGCGAGTTGGACGCCGGGGATACGACCGTGTCCACCGCCGACGACCAGAACAACCGGCACCGGGTCTTCTGCGACCTGCTGCTGCCCGACCGGTCCCGCTGCCCCCAGCCGTTCGAGCACGGCGGGCCCTGCGGAGAGCCCCCGGTCGCCCCGGAACAGCGTCCCGCGCCCCCGCCGTCGACCGGACCGTAGGCTGTCGGAGGAAAGAGTCACCTCCACCCAAGGGAGCCCTCCACCGATGCAGAAGTGGGAATACGCCACGGTCCCGCTGCTGGTCCACGCGACCAAGCAGATCCTCGACAACTGGGGCGAGGACGGCTGGGAGCTGGTCTCCGTGATTCCCGGGCCGAACCCGGAGCAGCTCGTCGCCTACCTGAAGCGCCCGAAGGGCTAGGGGCATGAGCGAGCGCAGCGAGCGAATCATCAGGCTCAGCGCGTCGGTGTCCCAGGGCGCCGGGGAGCGAAGCGAGGCGGCGGCATGAGCAACGGACCGCACGCGAAGCTCGCCGAGCTCGGCTTCGCGCTGCCCGAGGTGGTGCCGCCGGTGGCCAGCTACGTGCCGGCCGTGCAGTCCGGGCAGCACGTGTACGTCTCCGGGCAGCTGCCCATGGCCGAGGGGAAGCTGCTGGCCACCGGCAAGGTGGGTGCCGGTGTCTCCGCCGACCAGGCCAAGGACCTGGCGCAGCGGTGCGCGCTGAACGCGCTGGCCGCCGTCGACTCGCTGGTCGGCCTGGAGAACGTCGTCAAGATCGTCAAGCTGACCGGTTTCGTGGCGAGCGCCCCCGGTTTCACCGGCCAGCCCGGCGTGATCAACGGCGCCTCGGACCTGTTCGGGGCGGTCTTCGGCGAGGCCGGCCGCCACGCGAGAAGCGCGGTGGGCGTAGCCGAACTGCCCCTGGACGCCCCCGTCGAGGTAGAGGTCATCGTCGAGGTCGCGTAACCCCGCGTTCCCGCGATCTTGCACGTTCTGCCGGGACGAAGCCCCTGAACGGGTAGGAACCGGCGACCGGACGTGCAAGATCGCGGGGGGTTGCGGACGGGGCCGTACGATCGCAGCCATGGGCGGGCATGTGACGGCCCCGGCGGCGGCCCTCGCCGACGGGCTGCCGGAGTGGGTGACGCTGTTGCGGGCACCGAACCCGGGACCGATGACGCTCGACGGCACCAACACCTGGGTGCTGCGGGCACCCGGCGCGGAGCACGCCGTCGTGGTCGACCCCGGGCCGGCCGACGAGGCGCACCTGGCGGCCATCGCCGCGCAGGGGCCGGTCGGTCTGGTCCTGATCACCCACGGGCACCCGGACCACACCGAGGGCTCGACCCGCCTGCACGACCTGCTCGGCGGTGTGCCCGTCCGCGCCGCCCATCCGACGCACACCCTCGCCGCCGACCCCCTCGGCGTCGGCGCGCCACCCCAGGCTCCCGGCCTCGACCTGCGGCTGGTCCCGACCCCGGGGCACACCGGCGACTCGGTCTGCTTCCTCGTCGAGCACCGCGGCGAGCGGGTGGTCCTCACCGGCGACACCATCCTCGGCCGGGGCACCACCGTTGTCGCCCACCCGGACGGCCACCTCGGGGACTACCTCGGCAGCCTGGAGCTGCTCTCGACGTACGCCGGTGTCCCGGCCCTGCCGGGCCACGGCCCGGCGCTGGCCGACTGCGGTGCCGCCGCGGACTTCTACCTCGCCCACCGGCGGGCGCGCCTGGACCAGGTCCGGGCGGCGCTCGACGCGGGGGCGACCACCGCGGCCGAGGTGGTCGCGGTCGTCTACGCGGACGTGGACCGTTCGCTCTGGTGGGCGGCGGAGTGGTCGGTCCGGGCCCAACTGGAATACCTGGGCCGGGAATCCCACGACGGTGACCCGGGGTTGGAGCAAGCGTGACCTGCCCGGTGTGCGGAACCGTCGCCGTCCCCGGCGCCCGGTTCTGCCACAACTGCGGGGCCGCGCTGCCGGCCGCCGCGACGTTGCCGGCGGCCGAGCGCCGGGTGGTCACCGTGCTCTTCGGCGACCTGTCGGACTTCACCTCCTGGTCGGAGGACCTCGACCCGGAACGGGTCGGCGCGGTGACCGACCGGGTCCTCGCCGCGCTGGCCGGGGCGGTGAAGACCTTCGGCGGGCACGTGGACAAGCTGACCGGCGACGGGATCATGGCTGTCTTCGGTGCGCCGGTCGCGCACGAGGACGACGCCGAACGGGCCGTCCGTGCCGCCCTCTCCATGCAGCGGGCCGTCCGCCGGGTCCTCGACGACGAGCGGGGCGGCGGTGCGCCGCTCGGCCTGCGCGTCGGGTTGAACACCGGCGACGTGATCGCCGGCATCCAGGCCGCCATCGAGTACACGGTCATCGGCGACACGGTCAACACCGCCGCCCGGCTGGCCGACGCCGCCGCCGTGGGAGCGGTCTACGCCGGAGCGCGGACCTCCGCCGCCACCCGGCACGTCGCCTCCTGGCGGGCGCTGCGCCCGCTGCGGCTCAAGGGCAAGCGCGAACCCGTCGAGGCGTACGAGCTGCTGGGTCTCCTGGACGCGCCGGGCACCCGGTCGGGCCTGGGCGACGAGGCACCGTACGTGGGCCGCGAGACCGAGATCGGCCGGGTCGCCGGCCGGCTGGCCGAGGTGATCGACCGGGGTGAACCCCGGGTGCTGCTGATGACCGCCGAGGCCGGTATCGGCAAGTCCCGATTCGCCGCCGAGGTGGAACGCCTGGCCGCCGGATACGACGTCGGTGCCGGTCGGTACGCCGCGCACACCGGCGCCCGGGTGCTCTCCGTCCGCTGCGCCGCCTTCGGGGAGCGGCGCCGACTCGCGCCGCTGGCCGACCTGGTGCGCGCGGCCACCGGCCTCCCCGGCGACGCGGCCACCGCGCTCACCCGGCCCGCCGTCGAGGAGCGGCTGCGCCGCCTCGGGCAGCGGCTCGGCCGGGCCGGTGCCCCCGCCGCGATCGCCACCGACCAGCTGCTGGCTCTGCTCGGGTACGCCGAACTGCCCAACGGAGGCCCCACCGACCAGGGCGAGTGGAGCACCGCCCTGCCGGCCGCCGACGCCGAGGCCGTACCCAACGCGGTCGCCGACCTGCTCAGCGCCCTCGCGCGGGAGGCGCCCCTGGTGATCGTCGTCGACGACCTGCACGACGCCACGCCGGAGACGATCCGTGCACTCGGGTTGACCCTCTCCCGCCTGTCCGGGCCGGTGCTGGTGCTGCTGCTCGGCCGGCCCGAGCTGGTGCGCACCGCCGGCGCGCTGACCCGGGTGGCGGACGCTGAGGTGCACGCCCTGCCACCACTGCGCGGTGCCGACGCGGCCCGGCTGCTCACCAGCTACCTGAGCGGCGGCAAACTGCCGCAGGCCGACGCCGACCGGCTGCTCGCCACCGCCCAGGGCAACCCCTTCTACCTGGCCGAGCTGGTCACGCTGCTCATGGAGCGGGGTGCGCTCACCGCGGGCAGCGGCAACGGATGGCGGCTCGTGCCGGGCTCGCTGGGCAGCCGGCTGCTCTCCCGGGACCTGGCCGCGGTGCTCGCCGCGCGCATCGACGCGCTGCCCAACGGCGCGCGCTCGGTGCTGCGGGACGCGGCCGTGGTCGGCGACACCGTGCCGGACGGTGCCCTGGAGGCGCTGCGCGACCAGCGCACCGGCCGGGACAGCCGCCCTGCGGCGGTGGCCGCCGTCGAGCTGGAGCGGGCCGTCGAGGAGCTGCTGCAGCGCCGGATGCTGCATCGCACCCGCACCGGATTCGCCTTCGCCACACCGCTCATGCGGGAGGCCGCGTACGCCGGGGTCAGCAAGGCCGAGCTGGCCGAACGGCACGCCGCTCTGGCCCGCTGGGCCGCCGATCCGCCCACCGGGTCCGCCGCGGTCGGTGGTTTCACCGAGCCGGCCCGGGACGACTTCGTCGCCGCCCACGTCGAACGGGCCGCGGCCCTGGCCGACGCCGTCGGGCTGCGGCCGGACACACCAGCCCGGGCGGTCGTCCCGCTCGGGGTCGGCGCCCTCGGCCGCTCCGCCCGCCGGTCGCTCCAGGCCGGCGAGCCGGCACTGGCCGTCGAGTACGCCGAGCGCGCCGCCGAACTCACCCGGGGCGCAGTGCCGGCGGCGGACCGGGTGGTGCACGCCCGGGCCCTGCTCCAGGTCGGCCGTCCGGCCGACGCGCTCGCCTTCGCCGAGAAGATCGCCGCGAACGCCGGTGACGAGGCCGCCACCCGGGCCAGCGCGCTCCTGCTCGCCGGTCAGGCCCACCAGACGATGGGAGATCAGGCCCGCGCGGTCGCCTGCTGGCAGGAGGCCCTCCAGGTGGCGACCGCCGGAGACCTGCCCACGCTGCGCGCCTCGGCGATGCGCCGGCTCGGCATGGCCGACTTCATCGCCGGACGGCTCGGGAAGGCGAGCAGCCGGCTCGCCGCGTCGTACCAGGTCAGCGTCCAGGTGCAGGACCGGCGGGGCCAGGCGTGGTCGTTGCAGAACCTGGCCTGGGTCACCACCACCCGGGGCGACTTCGCCGGCACGGACGCGGTGCTCGGCCGGGCTGCCCGGCTCTTCGCCGAGTTGAAGGACCCGTACGGACGGGCGTGGCTGCGCGGCACCACCGCGTTCGCGCGGCTGCTCGCCGGCCGGCTCCGCGAGGCCTGCCGGATGGCGCAGGTCTTCCTGCCCTTCGGGGAACGGGTCGGCGAGGCCTGGGCGGTGGGCACCCTGCGCGCGGTCGAGGCGTTCGCCACCGCCGAACTGGGCGAACTGGCCGAGGCGGACCGGCGTGCCCGGCGCGCGTACCGGGAGTTCGCCGCCGCCTCCGACGACTGGGGGCGCGGGTTCGCGCTGGTCGTACGCGGGGTGGTGGCACGGGGGCTGGGCGAACCCGAGCACGCCGCCGATCTGCTCACGGACGCCATGTCGTACGCCGAGCGCACCTCCCATCCGCTGCTCACCGGGATGGCCGGCACGTTGCGCGGCTTCGTGGCCCTGGACATGGGGGACTGCGAGACGGCCGAACAGGCCGCCCGCGCGGTGCTGACCGCGGTGGAACCGCACAACCCGCAGGCACCCGCCCAGGTGGGTCCCCGCGTGCTGCTGGCCACCGCCCGGTTGGCCGCGGGTGACTCGGCGACCGCCGTCGGGCTGCTGGCTCCGGTCGCCACCGCCGCCGCCAACTCGCCGTCGCTGCTCTTCTCCCGCCGGCAGACGATGGCCCGGTACGCCTCCGCCCTGCTCGCCCACGGCCAGCGCGAGCAGGCGCTGGACTGGGCCCGGCGGGCGGTCGACGCCCCGGCCGAGGACGTTCGCAGTCAGGTCATCGCCGCCAGCGTCCTGGCCGAGGCGCTGGCCGCGTGCGGCCGACCGGAGGAGGCGTTGGCCAGCGCCGAGGAGGCGGTCCGCCTGGCGTACGCCACCGAGCAGCGCAGCGAGCGTCGCGCCGCCGACGCCCTCCGCGCCCGCCTGACCCCCGCCTGACCCCTCCCGCCCCTCCGCCCGAGCTGCCGCCCGGCAGTTTCAGGGAAGGTGTGGCCGTTCCACCGCGGATGACCAATCTGTTCCTGGAACTGCGGGCTGCGGTGGGGTGGGTGGCGGGGCAGGTCTGGCGGTTTCGGGGATGCGGCTCGTCGGAGGTGACCGCTAGCGTGTCAGGTCCGGGGTGCGGTCCACTGTGTCGACCGCCCGGGTCAGGGGAGGGCCGTGATGAGGCTGCCGCGTTCCGGTGCCGGCTGGACGGTCGCCGTCTTCGGCCTGCTGGCGCTGCTGATGGGCGCCGTCGGGCTGGTCTGGCCCGAGGCGCTGCTGCGACTGCTCGGGTTCGAGGTGCCGGTGAGCCGCGCGGCCGGTGACTACACCGGCACCTTCCTGACGGCCTCCTCGATGGCCTCCTTCAACATGGGCGTCTACTACCTGCTCGCGACCGCCACCGAGTGGCGTCCCTTCTACCGGTTCACCGTCTGGTTCCGGCTGGTCACGTTCACCGTCTTCACCATCGCGGTGCTCTCCGACGTGGCACCGGACCGGTTCTTCGGGGTGGCGGCCTGGGAGGGGCTGGGCGCGCTGGCGACCGCCGCCGGCCTCTGGTGGGACGCCCGCCGGGCCGCGGGCACGCCGACCGGCGACGCCGGGACCGCCGCGCGATCGGAAAAGGCCGATGCCGTGGACGTGGATGCCGATGCCGGGGACGCCGGATCCGGTACGGGGCCCGTAGGCGCCCCCGCACCGGGTGCGGCTCGCTGAGCGACCGGTCCCGTTGGGTATTTTCGAAGCTGTGACCGACACCCCGTCCGGCGGCCTGCCGATGCCCATCGTGCCCGGTCTGACTGATCTGAGAGTGTTTGCCCGAGGTGGGTACGCCACGATCTACAAGGCCACGCAGATCTCGGTCGGGCGCGAGGTGGCGGTCAAGGTGGAGAACCGCACGCTCGACAGCGAGCGCGACCAGGCCCGCTTCCTGCGGGAGGCGCGTGCCGCCGGGACGATGTCCTCCCACCCGCACGTGGTCGACCTCTTCGACGTCGGGGTCACCGTCGACCAGCACCCGTACCTGATCATGGAGCTGTGCGACGGGTCGTACGCCGAACGGATGCGCACCTCGCCGCTCGGCCCGGCGGAGGCCCGGGACCTCGGGGTGAAGATCGCCGACGCGATCGCCCACTCGCACGCGGCCGGGGTGCTGCACCGGGACGTGAAGCCGGCCAACATCCTCTACTCGCACTTCAACCCGGCGGTGCTGGCCGACTTCGGGCTGGCCGTGCTCGCCGAGATGCGCGACTCCTCGGTCGCGCTGGAGGTGCTCACCCCGGCGTACGCGCCGCCGGAGATGTTCAACCACAGTCCGCCGTCACCGGCGGTCGACGTGTACGCCCTGTGCGCCACGCTCTACGCGGTGATGCACGGCCGTCCGCCCCGCTGGCGCTCCGAGCGCAACCCGAGCCTGGTGACCGTGCTGGAGATGTTCCACCAGCCGGTGCCCGGCCTGCCCGGTGTGCCGGAGGCACTGGTCGACGTGCTGCGTGCGGGGATGTCCAACGACCCGGGGGAGCGGCCCGACGCCACCGAACTGCGCAACCTGCTGGCCGGCCTGAGCCTCCATCACGACGCGGAGGACCGGGCCGTGTCGGCGCCGCACCGACCGGTTCGGAGTTCCGGCCCGGCGGATCCGTACGACGGCCGCCAGTCCACGCGGCCCGCGCCTCGTCCGCCGCTGGAGGACCCGCACCCGACCGTGCCCACTTCCGACCGGCGGTGGCGACGGCGCTGGTTCCTCGGCGGGGCCGGGATGGTCGCCCTGGCCGCCGCGGTCGGCGCCGGTGCGCTGCTCGCCGACGCGCCGTCCGACCCGATGCCGACGCCGACGGCCGGCGTGGCGGCGACCAGCGGGCTGCGGCCGGCCTGTGCGGGGACGGCCCAGCTGCCGTCCGGAGCCGGTTGTGCGGACGAGTTGGAGTGCTTCGGGCCGATGCAGGTGCGGGGCGCGCGGGCCAGCGCGGAGCGGGTGTCCTGCGTGCGCGAGCACACGTGGGAGAGCTACGCGGAGGGTGAGCTCCCGGTGGGCCTGGTCGGTGCCGGTTACGACGAGGTCAGCGCCGATCCGGTGGTGCGCCGAGTGTGCAGCCCGAGCACCTTCCGTCTCACCAGCGGCATCACGTACACCAACGGGTGGAACCTGGAGGTGCTGCCGCCGAGCGGCGCGGACACCGACCGGACCTACCGCTGCCTGGCTGGGCGGGGTGTGGACGGGCTCGTCACACCGACCCTCACCGCCAGCTGACTCCCGGCTGCCGGTCGGGCCGTAACCGTCAGCGGCGTCGCTCCCGCACCGCGCGCAGCGCCTCCCGGTTGTCGAGTGTCTCCAGGGTGTCGGCGTCGATGCCGTAGAGCCCGTCGGGTGCCGGCAGGCTGGGCGTGGCCGGCGGCAGCGCGGCGCACCGGTCCCGGTGCGCGGCCCCGGCTACTCCCGCCACGGCGGCCAGCAGCACGGCCACCAGCGCGAGGACCACACCGAGGAAGTCCTGCCGCTGCCACACCAACAGCGTCACCAGAAGTGCCGTCGCCGCCAACGCCGCGACGACTGCCACCTGTCCCACCCCGGGCCTCAGTAACCTCACCCGTCCAGCATGGCGATGCCGGCCCGCCTGTCAACCGTGGACGGTGGCGGAGACGGCCGACCCGCCGAGCCGGAGTTGTATAAGCGTCGTCCGTGAAAAAAACGTTACATCCGTTGACGTTTTGTCGGAGATGCGGCTCTTCTCCACGCGACATTCATTGCCCGCGATCTCTAGAGTGACGGGGGTCGAGCGTCGCCTCGACGAATCCCGTCGTCCATCGGAAGGCGTCCACATGCCACGACCAACCCGGTCCCTGGCCGCAGCAGGAATCGCCGGCGTCCTCCTCGCCGGTCTGGCGGTCGCACCCGCCACCGCCGCCCCTGACCCCTCCGGGTGGGGTCGCCCGGCCGTCTCGGACCGGACCAGTCCCGTCGAGGCACGCCGCGTCGACCGGGTGCCCACGCCCACTCTGGACTGGTACGCCTGCTACGGCGACGCCGAGTGCGCCACCGTGCGGCTGCCGCTCGACTACGACAACCCCAAGGGCGCGACGACCGAGGTCGCCCTGCTGCGCGTCAAGGCCCGCGACCAGAAGAACAAGATCGGCAGCCTCTTCCTCAACCCGGGTGGACCGGGCGGGTCGGGCACCGACATCGCCCTCGCCGCGCCGTACTTCCTCGGCGACGAGGTGCTCGACCGGTTCGACGTGGTCGGTGTCGACCCGCGCGGCGTCGGCGCGAGCGAGCAGGTGAAGTGCTTCCCGTCGGTCAAGGAACAGGCGAAGGCTTACGCCGGGCTGAACGTGGCGTTCCCGTGGACGAAGGCGGAGGAGAAGGCGTACGTCGCCTCGTCGAAGGCGGTCGGCCGCGGCTGCTCCACGACCGGTCGTCCGCTCACCGGAGCGATGTCCACGGCCGAGGTCGCCCGCGACATGGACGTGCTGCGCCGCGCCGTCGGCGACGAGAAGCTCACCTACCTGGGCTTCAGCTACGGCAGCGCGCTCGGGCAGTACTACGCGAACATGTTCCCCGACCGGGTGCGCGCGCTGGTGATCGACGGCGTCCTCGACCCGACCGCGTGGGTCGGCCGCAAGGGCGACAACCGGTCACAGGAGGACCGGCTGCGCAGCGCGCAGGGGGCGTACGCGGCGCTGCGGGAGATCCTGGTGCGGTGCGAGAAGGCCGGCGAGGAGCTGTGCTCCCTGGCCGCCGGTGACCCGGTCGCCTCGTTCGACCTGGTGGCGACGCGGCTGCGGGCCAAGCCGGCCGTGATCGACGACCCGGACTTCGGCCCGTTCACCGTCACCTACGCCGACTTCGTCGCCTCCACGCTCGGGGCGCTCTACGGCCCCTACGGCTACGAGCAGGTCGTCTACCTGACCGAGCAGCTGCTCGTGGAGACCGACCCGGCGTCGTCGACGGCGGCTCGGACCGAAGCCCGCGCCGCGATCAGGCGGCTGGCAGCGGAGGCCCGCCAGCAGCGCGGCTACGACTTCCCGTACGAGAACGGCCTGGAGACGTTCCTCGGGGTGGACTGCACCGATGCGTACCACCCGAAGGGCGCCGCGTCGTTCCCCGCGCTCGCGGCGAAGGCCGACCGGCGGGACCCGTACTTCGGGCGGCTCTGGGCCTGGGGCACGTCGCCCTGTGCCCGGGACACCTGGACGGTCCGCGACGAGGACCGGTACACCGGCCCGTGGAACCGACGCACCAGCTCACCGGTGCTGGTGGTGGGCAACTACTGGGACCCGGCCACCAACTACCGGGGCGCGGTCGGCGCGGCGAAGCTCCTGCCGAACAGCCGCCTGCTGAGCAGCGACAGCTGGGGGCACACCGCGTACGGGACGTCGGAGTGCGTCACCGGAGCGGTCGACGCGTACCTGCTGCGGCGTACGCTGCCCGCGAAGGGCACGGTCTGCGTCGGTGACATCCAGCCGTTCGCGCCGCTGCCGGAGGTGCCGGTGGCCACCGAGCGGGCGGACGTGTCGAAGAGCGCCCGCGTCGCGCAGGACGCGCCGGGCCGGGGTGAGCCGAAGCGGCTCCCGCCGGTGGTCGCGCCGCTGCCGGCGGTGGGCACGCTGACCGTCCGCTGAGGACGCCGGGGTGGGGGGGGGGGGGGGGGGGGGGCCCCCCCCCCCCCCCCCCCGAGAGGCGCGGAAAAACCCGCGCGGCGCGCCCCCACGCGCGGCCCCCCGCCCCCCAGCGAAACGACCACACAGGAC